>JACNIG010000359.1 GCA_014383215.1 Candidatus Desulfatibia vada
AAAACGCTCCATCTCTAATCAAAAAGTTGGGTTCAAAGGTTCAACGTTCAAAGGTTCAGAGGTCGGCCGCCTCGTTGTATTACCCTATGGAATCAATGGTTAAGGAAAAAAGCGCGAAGCGCTTAACCCTGAACCGGGAACCCGGAACCTTATAACCTAGACCGACCTAATGTCCAATTTATGTGCAATCCCATGGTATATAAAGGTCTCGGTCATTTATATAAGGTAAATAGCGAGCCCTGATATGTAAGCATAGTTGTTATTATTAGATTTTATTGGTATAGTAAAAGCGCTACTATTCTTGGCAAGGTTGTTTATTGAAATGTTAAATGGTTAAATGATAGAATAGTACCGCATGCGACATCAGTGTACGTGGAGGTAAATACATGAATCCTATTGCGCAGGACCTCAACCGGATCATCACACAGGGTAATCCTCATCTATCGGAAATGCTTTCGGAAGTGGGCAAAAATCTCTTTTTCCCTAAAGGAATTTTAAGCCAGAGCGCAGAAGCCAAGGAAAAAGCTTATAAGCTAAATGCAACCATAGGAATTGCCACAGAGCAGGGACGCACCATGCACTTTCCTTCTGTAATGGCTGCCATTAACGGCATCCAGCCGGAAGAGTCTTTAACCTATGCACCGTCTTTTGGAATTCCGGCTTTAAGAAAAATATGGCAGGATAGTCTGGTTAAAAAAAATCCATCGCTTACAGATAAAAAATATAGCCTACCGGTAGTTACATGCGGCATTACCCACGCTATCAGCATGTTTGCAAGTATATGGGCAGATCCCGGAGATATCGTCGTTTTACCGGACATGATGTGGGGCAACTACAACATGATTTTAAATGTCAGAAAGGGTGTAACCATCAGTCATTTCCCAATTTTTTCTAAAGACGGAGGATATAATCTTGCGGCTTTTGAAAAGAAGCTCACCCTTGAGGCGCAAAGACATGCTAAAATTATTGTTTTGCTGAATTTCCCGCACAACCCCACCGGTTATACCGTCAGCAAAGAAGAAGGCGGTCGCATCGCCGAGATTCTTGTGGAGACTGCCAAGGCTGGAACCAACGTCATAGCGGTTACGGACGATTCCTACTTCGGCCTCTTTTATGAAGACAACGTGTTGAAAGAATCCCTTTTTGCGCAGTTATGTGACCGGCACTCCAGGTTATTGGCCGTTAAACTGGATGGCGCCACCAAGGAGAATTTTGCCTGGGGATTAAGAATCGGTTTTATAACTTACGGAAGTAAAATCGAAGGTGATTCTTTTCCGGTATACGATGCCTTAGAGAAGAAGACCGCCGGCAGCATCAGGGGTTCTATTTCCAATGCATCCCATCTGAGCCAGTCAATCGTATTGAAATCCATGCAGGGGGACAACTATGAGGCTGAAAAAGAGGAAAAATTCAAGATTCTGAAAAAAAGAGCCCAACGTGTCAAAGAAGTCCTTGCGGACACCAAATATAAAGGTGCCTGGGACGTTTACCCATTTAACTCCGGTTATTTCATGTGTATTAAGCTCAAATCTGTTGAAGCTGAACCCTTGCGACTCCACCTGCTTGAAAAATACGGTGTGGGGCTTATATCAATGGGCAAAACGGATCTTAGGGTCGCTTTTTCGTGCCTGGAAGAAAATGATATTCCTGAGCTGTTCAATATTATCCTGGAAGGTATTGAAGACCTGAAATCAATGAATAAATGAGTCTATTCACGCGACTGAAAAGAAGCTTTGAAGCTTTTGCCGTTACAGAAAGGTCCCTCAGTATCGCCCATGCCGGCAAATGGACCGTGCGCTTTGTATTAATCGGTATTATCGCCGGCTTGGGTTCTATCGTTTTCCATTACCTTTGCCAGGTCGGCTTGCATTATTTTATGGATCTTGTGGCCGGGTACAGGCCTCCCTCTCCCGCCGGTGAACATCATCTTTTTACATCGACGGGAACACCGTTGAATCGATACATTCTGCTTATTCTTCCGGCTTTGGGCGGCATTTTGAGCGGGTGGCTGGTGTATAGCTATGCTCCGGAAGCCGAAGGTCATGGCACGGATGCTGCCATCGATGCCTATCACAACAAAGGCGGTTTTATACGCAGTCGGGTTCCGATTGTTAAAATCATCGCCTCTGCCATTACCCTCACCACCGGTGGTTCGGGTGGGCGGGAAGGCCCCATCGCACAGATTGGAGCAGGATTCGGATCATTTCTGGCTACCAAGCTGAAATTGTCTGACCGTGAGCGGCGCATCATGATGGCGGCGGGAATCGGTGCCGGCGTCGGCAGTATCTTCAGGGCTCCTTTGGCGGGTGCCCTCTTTGCTGCCGAGGTACTGTACCGGGATCCTGAATTTGAGTCCGAAGTGATTATTCCGGCCGGAATTTCATCGGTGGTGGCTTATTGCCTGTTTTGCCTGGTGTACGGCTGGGGATCGTTGTTTGAAGCGCCTTATTTTCATTTCCGCAATCCTCTGGAGCTGGGGCCGTATCTCGTGCTGGCCCTGGTGTTGGTGGGAACAGGTATTTTGTACGTTAAATCGTTTTATGGAATTGTCCACCTGTTCAAGTCCCTGAATATGCCGAATTATATAAAGCCGGCCTTAGGAGGACTCTGTACCGGCATCATCGGTTTCTTTTTGCCCCAGACACTGGCTTTTGGCTACGGTTTCGCCCAGATGGCGCTCAACAATGAGCTTACCATACCGTTTTTGCTTTTTCTGGCCATTGGGAAAATCTTCACCACCTCGTTTTCCATCGGCTCCGGAGGCAGCGGAGGCGTGTTCGGACCTTCTATTGTCATCGGCGGGTCTATGGGTGGTGTCGTCGGAAAACTATTTCACCAGATCATACCGGGTGTCGTCGCCGAACCCGGGGCGTTTGTGGTCGTCGGCATGGCCGGCTTTTTCACGGCTGTTTCCAACACGCCGATTTCAACCATCATATTTGTCAGTGAAATGACCAACTCCTATCATTTGCTCCTGCCGAGCCTGCTTGTCTGTTCAGTCGCTTACCTGGTAGGCAAAAAATGGACCATCTATGAGCGGCAGGTCAAAAGTAAAGTCGATTCTCCGGCCCATGCCGGAGATTTTTTTGTGGATATTTTACAGGCCATCAAGGTCCAGGACCTCATGCACCTGGTGCAAGACGTCAAGCTGATTCCCCAGAACATGCCATTTCGGGAATTCAGGGAGTTCTTTTGCGAGACCAAACAGCACTATTTCCCGGTAGTAGATCCAAATAACAGACTGGTTGGTATCTTTTCCAGTACGGACATCAGGGGCGTGCTCTTTTCACAGGGTATCGATAATCTTGTTGTAATGAGGGATGTTGCCACTTTTGACCTTATCAGCACCACCCCGTCTGAGGACCTGAACTCCGTATTTCAAAAATTTACGATCAAAAACATCGACAGCCTGCCGGTCGTAAGGGATGATGATCATGGTGTTCTGATAGGAATGCTAAACCGCAGGGAGGTTATTGCCTTTTACAACGAACAAGTCCAAAAAATGAAGAGCAAGTCCAACACTTAGATTTTGATAATCACCCTTTTTTTCGAATACTTTAGCGCATATGGATTACTCCAGACTACGAATTTCGTTTATACTCCTGCTTGCGGTTATTTTTGCGGGCACCATCGGATATTCTGTCTTTGAAGATATGCCGGTTTTTGATGCCTTCTATATGACTATCATTACAATCAGTTCGGTGGGATTTTCCGAAGTCAAACCCCTTTCCCAGGTCGGCCGCATCATTACCATCATCATCATCGTTTCAGGAATCAGCGTATTAACCTATACGCTCGGTCAAGTGGCCAGAATCTTTGTCGAGGGGGAATTGCAAAGGATATTAGGGAGGAGAAAGTTGGAAAAGCAAATATCAAAATTAAATGACCACTATATCATCTGCGGCAATGGACGCATTGGAACGATTATCAGCCGTGAGCTGTCTGATGAAAATATTTCCTTTGTGGTGATTGAACAGGATTCAGAGAAGATCAAACAGCTTGAGGAGGATAATTTTCTGTACCTGAATATGGATGCAACCTTGGAAGAAGCCTTACTTCAGGCGGGAATCAAAAAGGCCAAAGGAATTGTAACGGCTGTCGGGTCGGATGCAGATAATGTTTTCATCACCCTGACCGCCAAGGGATTGAGACCCGACATCTTTGTTC
>JACNIG010000101.1 GCA_014383215.1 Candidatus Desulfatibia vada
AAAACGACAAAAGCAGAGCCTTTAAAAGCTCTGCTTTTTCATATTCAGTTGAGCATCACCCTAAATGAGCGGAGGGTCGTCAGATCCTTTATTATTTATCAGTATGTATTAGCTATACTTGTAATTCATACCTTTAAGGACAAAAATCTCTTACTTTTTTGCCTTTCTCCTGAACCCTGGAAGGTCGATTAGACTGGAGCTGAGGAGCCAGACCGCCAACGGCAGGGGACGCTTAATACTTTCCTGTCCGGGAAAAATGCAGGCCAGAAAACTTCTATCTCTCTACGGAGAGCATATAACAGCTGCCGTAATTCCGACGTCGAAATTTGCCGTATTAGTAGCAGTCACAAGCCATCTGTTAGGAGTTTCCCCGGATACCCACGGTTGCGGTCCGCTGGAGTGGACCTTTACTGATCAGGATCAGTGATGCTCAAGCTGTAGGTTATTAATTAAAAAGACGAACTACACCACCTGTGACCTTGACGATGTCATACTCGGCAACTCGGCTAAGGTGTAAGGCCTTCTTTAGATCTCTGCCACCATTTTGAAGAAATCTGTTACCGGTATAGCGGGCAGGGTTTGGGTGCTTCCCGCTCCTATCATGGCTACAGCCGCAGAACATTTGGCGACCTTAGCGAAGTCTTCAGGGCCTTCGATTATACTGACATAGTCGTATTGCCCTAGTGTGGCATAGGCTGCAATGATCTTTGCCCCTTCTGCGGCAAGGATCTCGTTATATTGGGCCATCCTTTGGGGAGCATCCTTGAGATTCTTGGCACCTTCGTGACTCAACTTCATTAGTACAATATAGTTTGCCATGTCTCCTCCTTTTTTATGGTCTTATGTATTTTCCCGTTTTAACTTTCAGTCGATTGAAAGGGAACTCGCTTTTTGAAAGCTGGTAAATTATCGATAAAAATTGTATTGTGTATCACCTCCTTGCATACAGAAAGATGATGTTAAATGTCCCTCTTTAAGATGAGACACTATGTTGGTATGAGCGTTTAATGTATGTTAAGAAATATTCCTTCCAGAACAGCCACGTCCCGTCAGGAGCAAGGTATGCACATTTTGAGGGGGTTCTCCATTGTAATAATCTTCTATAAAGAGGTGAAGCAATTGAAGTGACAAAACATCAGTTAGGGAGAAACAAATCGAGAATGAGTTCAGCAGAACAAGAAGTGTTTCACAATAGAAGTCAAATTGAGATAGAGAACCGATTTCAAAGGAGAGTCTCCTTTTGATGGCATGTATATTAAAGATTCATTATTGTCAAGACTGAATTTTACAATTCAAAATACGGGTACAAGCCGGGGGTACCAATAAAACAAAGGGGCTATGATTAACATCATAACCCCTTTTATTTGTTGGTTTTGTTATAATTTCATTTTGACATAGTCGTTTTTTGCATTATTTTCTTGATAAAGCTTCTCGGGTGTGCGTGCATCTTTTCAACCGGGCATCCTCAATAATAATATATGATGCGATGCGTGCCGGAGAAAATAACGGCATTTTGGGAAGCTAAAAAAATAGGATCATCGCCAAAAGAGTTGGAGTGATCCTATTAAGTTAATTTGCCATATTCCAAGTCAAGATTCTTTTCGATGGCCTCTTTTATTTTTTCCATTAATTCATCTTGATTATTTTCATCATATCCGCTGGGGTCAATCACATCGCCGACAACGATTTCAATCTTACCAGGCATCACCGCTAAGGTGTTTTTAGGGAGTACAAACCGGCTTCCGTTTATGGTAACCGGCAAAATGGGAACCCCCGACTTGAGGGCAATAATAGCCCCACCAATCCGGAATCTCAGCAGATGCCCGTCTTCGCTTCTTGTTCCCTCAGGGAAAATAATTACAGATGTTCCCTTATTAATCTTCCTGGAAGCTGTTTCGAGGCTGATAGATGCGCTCTCACGGTTTTTTCTATCAATATATATATGTCCAGCTCTTTCAAGGGTATAACCAAAGATTGGCACTTTTCTAATCTCCGATTTGACTATCCAGCGGAACTGAAGGGGAATTTTGCCGAACAGGGCCCAAACATCGATCAGGCTCTGATGATTTGACATGACAATATAGGTAAGATTTTTGTTTATTTTTTCCTTACCTTTTATCTTTAACCGTGTACCTGAGAGAAAAATATTGAGCAGAGACCAGTACTTGCCGACATCGTGAGCTAAATTTCCTTTGCGCTCGAATTGAGAGACGATTATGGCGACCAGGCATGCCACAATTGTATTAAATGTCAGGAATAGAATGAAAAAAGGGCGTCTCAAAGGATGCAAGATCCAATCAAAAAAAATCTTCATGAGCAATCCTGGTTAAGGAGCTAAAAGCCACTGGTGGCCCGGCAGGGCAGCAACACAGTTGTTCAAATCATCAATTGAGACTCCGCTGCGCACAAGAGCCTGGTGCTCAATAGCAAGTATGGTGTCGCCCATTACACTTGCGTATTGTTGTATCCGTATTTTCCGGGGCGGGGGTTCCGTAGTCCCGGCAGCCATATCAAGAAGCCCCTTTACAAAAACCTGGCCGTCAGAATCAAGAGAAAACATCGTCATCGCTTTTGTAGCAAGTTCCACGGCCCTTTGCCTGCACACCTCCCAGCTGCTCTGGGTTTCAGTCAGCCCGATAATTGCCGCTGTTATTGTACGTACCAGATTAACTCTTTGTGCGGCCAACAGGCAGCAGAGAGCAACCCATACCGCCGCCTTCGGGTCTGTTTCGGTTTTTTTCAAGTTCGTCGTGTATTTTTCCAAGACAAGACCATAAGGCCAATAGCACTCCCTGCACAAGTCTCCGTCTCCAAACGGACTTGGATGTCTTGCCTCCCGAATGGTGAAAAGGGGAAATTTTTCACCGCATTTCCGGCAGGTCGCCATAGCTTACCTCAACATTCATTTCTTGCCGCGGCGATCTTTAACGAAAAAATAGATAAGATATGCCACCCCTACCAAGCTGGCAATTTTGAAAATAGCAAATTCGCCGAATAGTTCCTCCATATTATTAACACCTCACAGTTGATCTGATTTAAATCAATTTATAACACTATCATAGTTGTGCATATCACACAGATCAGGCCTTGGCAATTTTTCAGTATTTCGACCGCTTTTAATATATAGACGAGCTTTGGGAGGTCTTTGATATAGGAAGCGAACTATAGGGCTAAAAGATGGTTTGTGGATTTTACTTTTCTTTTATTTGGAAGTGGGTTTTTTATATGGCTGACTGGCTCCTTTTTCAAAAACAACTTGCCGTAAAATCCTGTCAGGAGTGAAAAAGAGTGCGAGCGTGTCGTAGTTTGCGCGGCCCTTTGAAGCTGAAAAATTGATGCTTGTTCCCAAGGCGTCAAGCAAAGGAAGGCCCACTGAAAGCCTTTTTTGACGCATCACGGTCTTCTGATAGAATAAAAGGTCTTGGCCCTCGAGTTCGACCACTGTGGTCGGAGCACCAAGGAGCGCAAGCGCATCTTCCAGGGTTATTTTACCCACCTGAAATTCATCGCCCGGTGCTACAACATCGGTTCCTTCCAAATTTCTGACTACCTGGTAGGTAACACAGCCCCCCAAAAGCCGGCCTGCAATCAGTATTGGCATGGAAATAACAAGTACCTTAAAAATTGCCTGCCAAATATTGAAGCTCCCTGCAGTCCCGCTAAAGCGGGACAGGGAAACTTCGACTGTAAGGAATGCTATTAATTTTTTGATTCGCTCGCTAACCCCGCAGTCCCTCCCTGGCGGGACGGGGTTAACGCTTGCTGTGCAGTTTAAAAAAAAATTAAAACGGGAATCCATAGGACGAATCGCGAGCGTCAAAGCTGGCGCCGTAGTGAGTCAATATATCATTGTTATCAAAGAAAAATATGATTTGATCATACTGCTTTTCATAGTTGCCGAGACTCACAAGCAGCAGCCAAACCGCCGTCCCTTTGGCTACGGAGTGAGTGTAGATGTAGGCATTGCCATTAGACATTTTCACTACTTGAGCCGGAGCCCCGAAGAGTGCGCCTACCTCTGTCGCCGTTGTCTGCCCTTTAACGAGTTTTTCAAGTTTGTCGGCATCCAACGGTTGGTAGTCCTGATTTTTGCCAAAACCAAAGCAACCGCTTATAAAGGTTAAAATAAAAAGAACAATTAATTTGCCGCTTATTGAGTTCAAAT
>JACNIG010000155.1 GCA_014383215.1 Candidatus Desulfatibia vada
ATTGACATAAGCAATTTAAACATGTTTATGATCATGAGAACTTTGGACTCTCAAGATACTAACATAACGCCTGATTATATTTTGGAATCATATTGGACGACGGACCTCAAAGTTGAGTATCGAGTGTTTGAACACTGGATTCTTGCACTTAAGGGCAACAACCTGTTTGACAAGGAGTACGATACTTATGCAGAAAATTTTACAGACCGATCCACCAGCGTAACAACAAGGGAGGGGTATCCCGGAGCCGGTCGATCTGCCTTTTTTAGTGTTTCTTACGAATATTGATGGAGCCTATGTGTGTTGAATAGCAGCAGCGAACACGTTCCACGCAGATTATCGTAGTTTAGGGAGATTCCGTTTAGCGGGACCGCAGGGAACTTTAAGTGAAAATCGCAAGAAGCTTCATCAAAGGCTCTTGCGATTTTTTTATAATAAAGGACACAAGATGAAATCTGAGGCATTCTTCAATAACAATAAATTAATATTTATTTTTTTGATACAAATTATAGCCTGGTGGTACGTCCCTGCGGTATTTTGCTATCCGGTTCAGTTTACGGACGCCGGTGGAAACAACATAATTATAAAAAGCCGACCGCAAAGCGTTGTATCTCTGGTGCCGTCCATCAGTGAAATACTGTTTAAGATCGGGGCCGGCGATGCAGTTCAAGGTATCACCTTTCATACGGCCCACCCCTTTGATGCATCCAATAAGACGATTGTCGGCAGCTTTTCTTCACCCTCTATATCACGAATAAAAGCACTCAATCCCGAAGTTGTTTTTTATTCCAGTCACAATAAAAAAGTTTGGGAACAGTTTCGTCATCAAAATTGTCAACTGATCAACCTGAAAACCGACTCTATTGCCGACAGCTGCAAAAATATCCGTCTGCTGGGCCAAATTTTCAATAGGGAGCATGAGGCCCAAAACATCATAAATGAAATTAAATCCAGCCTGCAGACGATCCAGAATAAAGTGGCCAAGATACCGTATTCAAATCACAAACGAGTGATCCGCTTCATGGGCCTTGAACCTCTGACGGTTCCCGGGGATGATTCTTTTCAAAACGATTTTATTCGCACTGCCGGCGGAATTCCTCCCATATTTAATAAGCAGGGCAGCGTTGTAACCATCAGCCAGAAAGAGTGGATCGATTTCAATCCCCAGGTGATATACGGCTGCGGCGTAGAAATAGAAACCGCCAAAAAATTTTTCAGCGGCCCCGGATACAAGGACGTGGAAGCTGTTCAGCAGGGAAAAATCTACAAGTTCCCCTGTGATCTGACTTGCCGAGCTGCTACCAATTCCGGTTATTTTGTCTCCTGGCTGGCTGCAATGATTTATAAGGATGAATTTTCCAAAAAAGAAAATCAGGTTATCGATGACAAGACATTCAAATCGCGTAAGCTTCATGTTGATCTGGATTATATCAAAGACATCCGGATTGCTTACAGTCATATTCGTGATTTTATCAACAAAACTCTGATTATCGATTTCAAGAAGCCCTTGTCGGTAGTCTCGACCCTTGAAGGACAACGCCAGGCTATAGAATCCGTCGGAAATCATTATGCTTCTCTTCCCTGTTGGATTGTCGGCCATAATGATAGTGTGCAGGATATTTTGTCCCGGGTATATGATGTGATCGGTAAATCAGCAGATACAGCCAGTTTTATGCTAACCGGTGCCGATATGGACAATCTGTCCATAAAACACAAAAGATTCCGTGAAATGGAAGTTTATGCTCTGGTAACCGCCGGAGTTGAGTCGAATGCAGTCAGAATGTCTAAAGATCAAGGGAAATATTATGAGCCCGGAACGATCAATATTATTCTACTTACCAATATGGAACTAACAAACAGAGCCATGACCCGGGCCATTATTACCGCCACCGAGGCCAAAACCGCCACCCTTTTGGATATGGACACCCGAAGCAGTTATAGCTCCAGGCTGCATCGAGCCACCGGAACCGGAACCGATAATATCATTGTGGTGCAGGGAGCGGGTGTTCAGATCGACAATGCCGGCGGACATGCCAAGATGGGAGAACTGATCGCAGGGGCCGTATATGAAGGTGTTCAGGAAGCGATCCGCAAACAAAATGCCATCAGTTTAAAACGCAATGTCTTTCAGCGTCTTAAAGAACGCAAAATACGCCTTTATGGTTTGATATCGGATAAAATATGTGAATGTAACCTTAGCAGAAACGATCAAATTGCGGCCTTGGAAAAGACGCTTCTTGATCCCCGCTATGCCGGCTTCATTGAATCATCTTTCGCCTTAAGTGATGACTATGAAAAAGGGCTGTTTACAGATCTTGACGCTTATGATTTATGGTGTAAAAATATTGCTGAAGATATCGCCGGCCGAAAGATAGAGGACATGCAAGATCTTGTAGTGCCGAAAGATCTGCCGGTTGTGCTGAAGATGGCACTTAACGCCATTATTAACGGTATCTATTATAAAACCAATTAATCGGATGAACCGTGCAAACCCTGATTTCTCGGGTGCCGGCGGCGTTCATTAACAAATTATTAATTAGTCATCTTTACTTACTGGCTAAACGAGGAGAAACAATGCTGGAATTTTTTTTTCGCGGCGGTCCGGTCATGTATCCGCTGCTGGCCTGCTCGATCATTGTCCTGACCGTGGTAATTGAAAGAATTTTATTCTGGGTCAATATGGAGATGAATCGCGACAAGTCGCTTCTGAATGAAGTCCTTGAACTGTGTCGCCGGGGAGACTGGGAAAAAGTGAGATTCAAGACCAAAGGCTCTAAAAACTATATTGTCCGAATTCTGGTCACCGGTATTCTCCATCGAGAATTTTCCATGACCAAGGCCATGGAATCAGCGGCGGCCGACGAGCTCAAGTGCATGCGCCGTTATAACGGCGTGCTTGACACGATGATTACTGTAGCCCCCCTGCTGGGGATCTTCGGTACGGTTATCGGCATCATTACCTCTTTTGAAATATTGGGAACAACCGGCATCGAACATCCCCAGGCCGTAACCGCCGGAATAGCCCAAGCCCTGATAACTACCGCAACCGGTCTGGGAATTGCGATATTTTCAGTTTTTCCATACAACTACTTCAATTCACGAGTCGAACATGCTGCCCTTGCCATCGAAAAATACGCCACCAGTCTTGAAATCGTATACGAAAAGCTGATCCATCCGAACTGCGATCAAGAAGGGGAATCATAATGAAAGTCCACGTCCAAACAAACAATAAAGCCCGCATCGAAATGCTACCCCTGATAGACATCGTCTTTCTACTACTGGTATTTTTCATCTATGCCATGCTCTCAATGGCGGTACATCGCGGACTGCCGGTCATGCTTCCCGAATCCGCCACCGCCACAATAGACAAAAAGTTGATCTTGTCAGTAACCGTGAAGGCCGACGGATCTATCTATGTTGACAAAAACCGTATTCTTCTGAAAAATCTGAAGGAGACCTTGCAAAAAATGACAGCAAAAAACCAAGAACCGGGGGTCCTGTTTTTTGCTGACCGCAACCTTTCCTACCAGAAACTTTTTCGAGTCCTGGACCAGATCAGGCTGGCCGGCCTGAGCCGGATTTCCCTGCAGGCAGAAGTGGAGTAATCGCGGTGAAAAGAATCATACTCTCATTGATCCTGGCGTTGGGGCTACACGGGCTTCTCCTGGGCATGGAGTTTGATTGGTTAAAGAAAGCTTTTCCGGTCAGTCCAAAATCCCGAGTTATCTCCATGACCCTGACATACATTCACCCACAAAATCATGATAAGAAGCCTGTGGTCAGCAAACCGGTCTTTCCCCAAAACAAGGTGCCGGACAAAGAGCAGAAACAAGTCGTTAAGTCACAGCCGTCAAAGAAACGTTTAATTCCCCAAAAGACCATCAAAACGCCTATTACACCGGTTGAAAAAAAGATCCCACAAGAAATTTTTAAAGAGAAACACCGGTCTAAAAACGAGCATACCTATGTGCCTGAACATCTTCAATATATTGAAGCGACATTAAAGCCTGAGCCTGAGAAGACTACGGACGATATACCCACAGAGATATTGGGTTCAATTGAAAAAAAGAATAAAATTGCCAATCCTATGATTATTCGGGAAGCCAAACCCGTGTATCTAAAAAATTCGGCTCCTCAATATCCTATAATCGCCCAAAAAAGAGGCTTTCAGGGCACTGTCGTTCTTGAGGTTCTCATTGATAAAGACGGAAGCGTCGGTGAATTACAGTTATTTACGTCCAGTGGGCACAAAATCCTCGACAGAGCCGCCATGGCTTCGGTAAAAGGCTGGTTATTTGTGCCCGGAATGAGAGGGAATGAAAAGGTGGAAATGTGGGTCAGAGTTCCCATCCGATTTCAGTTAAACTAAGCATTTTTCATTCTCAATCACTTCCAAATTTATAGATTTATTTATGAGAAGCAAATTCAGGGAGTTGATCAGGTCAAGGAATATGTTACCTTCTCGAAAAATACTATAAGCCGATGCTTTTATTCGGTGACTTCCCGCCTTTGATAACTTGCAACTATCTATTATTATTCACAAAGAGATACGATAATGTTATCTCCAAAATGATACTCCCTTTAATTTTGTTGCCATTGTCAAAATATCTTATTTGACTTAACCTATTGGTTTTATATTATAACATAAATATGCTGAAAAATTTTCATGAAATATTCCGATTTTACAGAACAGATCATCGGTGCTGCTTACAACGTTCATAATGTGCTTGGCTTTGGTTTCCTTGAAAAGGTCTACCAGAACGTATTGATAATCGAATTGCGCAAGATGGGCTGAAGCTGAGATGTAAAAATGTGAAGTTATTTTTGCGCGAGCCCTTAGTATTGCTCAACATGAAAATCAAAGAGTTCTCATGCCAAATGCGAAAGGTCCTCATAGGTGCCTCCATTATCTTTAAACTTTCAGTGATTTTCTTTTGGTTGATAAGGAGGAAAGACCGGCAGGCATTTTAAAGCGCCACCGAACTTAACCGCAATTCCTCCTTTCCATTTAAATAGTCTATCCAAGTTGTCGTTTATATAGATAATAACGATTTCACATTCAGCGATTTCTATTGTATTAGGTCTTATTCAGGATTAGCCCGAATAAAATTACCGAGAACAGGCTCTGGGGAAAAAAGAGATTGAATTATTCGGGCTGTCCAATAAGATCAGACAGTAATGGAAGAGTTGACAACATATCCGAGTGACCAGTCTGTAGGTACAACAGGGGAGAAACCTTTCAGCACCTCTGCAATAAAAGGGCACTTTTTTTCCATCTGGCCCTACCGGCTGGTTCGTATCCTTCTCGCAGGGATTTTTCTGTGGTCCGGTGTCACCAAATTGATGGACCTCAAATCCTTTGCGGTGATTATTGAGGCTTACGGTCTGATACCGGAAAGTTGGGTGATGCCGGTGGCCGTAATTTTGCCGACTATAGAAGCAATCGCGGCTTTGGGGTTGCTGATGGATATTGAAGGAAGCCTGGCGGTTGTGTCGGGATTGCTGGTTATGTTCATGGCCATTCTGGGTTATGGTATCCGGATGGGTTTTGACGTGGATTGCGGTTGTTTCGGCCCCGATGACCCTGAAGGTAAAGCGTTTCACGGGTTGCGGCCCGCCCTTTACCGGGATGTTGTGATGATGGCCGGGGTGTTCTACCTTTATTTTTGGCGTTACCATCAGTCCTTGTCACCGGTCCGGCTGCGGGCTTTATTAAATAATCAATCAGGAGAGGAGAGTTGACGATGCCAAGAATCAAAACGCTTTTTACTTTAGTAATTCTGGGGATGTGTATTATAGGGTTGTCCACAGTAGCGCTGGGTGCAGACAAGTTCGAGAAAGAAATGGAAAAGGAAAAAGGGGCGGTCAAGCTGGTACGTGAAGTGCAGCGGGGAGGATATGATGTTATTACGGCGGCGGAACTCAAGGATATGATCGATGCGGGCAAAGACATCCTGATTGTTGACACCATGCCGTATAAACACTATAAAAACATTCACGTGCCCGGGGCCAAGCAGTTTCTTTTTCCAATTCCGGACATGGAAGTCTGGGACGCCAAGGAGACCGACGGCAAGAGCAAAAAAGATTATGAAGCCCTGCTCGGTGCGGATAAGCACAAGACCATAATTATTTACTGTGGTTTTGTCAAATGCACCCGCAGCCACAATGGTGCCGTGTGGGCTAAAAAACTGGGATACAAAAATGTTTTTCGTTTTTCCGGAGGGATTTTTGCCTGGCAGGGGGCTAAATATCCGATTGAAAAATAAAGAAATACGTTCAAGAGGGGTTATATCTAAAGGCCAAAGTATGTTACTCCCCACGCTGGATCCGGATCAAAACACCAAAGAACTGATTGCAAAAATACGGCTTCGAACGCAGAACCTGTTTCTGACCAAACAGCTCATGTGTGCAGAGTCGGTTTTGACAGTGTTGAACCTGGGCTTGAACGGAGGTTTGTCCCCTAAGATAGCGATTCGCCTGACATCGGGACTGCCCGAAGGCCTGGGCGGAGGTAAGTGTACTTGCGGTTCTTTGACTGGCGGAGTTATATCCCTGGGGCTTTTTTTGGGTAGAGAAGGGCCTGGGTTGGGAAACGGCAGGTTGGTAATGTCCTCGGCAAAAGCACTGCATGAAGCTTTCAGTGAACGTTTCGGTGCCACCTGCTGCAGAGTCCTGACAAAAGAATTAAAATGGGGTTCCAAGGACCATTTCCAACAATGTTCTTTTCGCGCCGGATTCAGCGCTGAAATGTCGGCAGGTCTTATATTGCAAGAAAAACCGGATTTGCTCCATCAGGCAGATATTGCATACCTTAACACACAGGATTCAGCGTTTGCCGCAGGGCTGAAGAAGATCGCAAATACTATCAGAAACTAACTTAACCATTACACCCTTCCATTTGTTGTATAGGAGCGTCCCGTGGCTAAATGGAACATTTTTCAGAAACCGACCTTGTTAAATCTGTCAAAAACCTGCGGGTGAGCTGCCAAAATCGACCCGGTCGGGCTCGGTGAATTGTTGGCAAAGCTGCCGAAGAACCATGACCCCAATCTTTTAGTTGGCATTGAGACCGGTGACGACGCCGGTATTTATCGTCTTAGCGATGAAATTGCTATCGTAACTACCGCCGACTTTATCACGCCGCCGGTCAATGATCCCTATCTGTACGGCCAGATTGGGGCGGCAAATGCGATCAGCGATGTATATGCCATGGGCGGCCGTCCGCTTACCTGCCTTAATTTAGTGGCCTTTCCTTCTAAGAAGCTGGCCCCTGAAGTACTGCACGAAATCGTTGCCGGTGCCTTGAGTAAAATTACCGAAGCCGGCGCTGTTTTAGCCGGCGGGCACAGCATCGAAGATGACGAGCCCAAGTTCGGGCTGGCGGTCACCGGAGTAGTTCATCCGCAAAAATACTGGACCAACAGCGGAGCAAAGGCGGGAGACGTCCTCATTCTGACCAAACCGATAGGCTCCGGTGTCATCTTCAATGCCAATTTAAAAAAATGGGTTTCAACATCCGCCATGGATGAATGTCTGGCAACGATTACAGCTCTGAATAAGACCGCAGCAGAGATAATGCAAGGTTTCAAAGTGCATGCCGTCACTGACATTACCGGATTCGGGCTGGCGGGACATGCTTTTGAAATGGCCGTAGGCTCAGATGTCCGGCTGGAGATCAGCATGGATGAAATTCCCATTATGCGTGAGGCGCTTGCCATGTATAAAAAAGGGATGAATACCGGCATGAATGCGTCCAACCGCCGGCTGGTGGTTAAACATATGAGATTTGAAAAGGACCTACCGGCCTGGCACCAGGAAATCGTTTATGATCCTCAGACCAGCGGCGGATTGCTGGTGTCAGTACCTGCAAGCGGTAGTGAGAATATGTTGGAGGCGCTGATAAATGCAGGGGTTGATCAGGCGCGCATTATCGGACATGTCACTGAGCGCGAGGATAAGATTTGTCTGGTTTTTAAGTAAAGAATCCTGTCCCAGAGGACCAGGTTTTTCAGGACTAAATAAATTTGAGCACTAAGTTGCAACTTTCAAGCTTTTCGCAAGTCGCCGGTGCTCTTGGGGTGTAATCCATCCCACCTGCAAGTAATTCAGGATTTGGGCCTCCGTAAAGCCGATTCTCCTGGCTTCTTTTACTGTAAGTGCATAAGCATCAATTTCCGTAGGCCTATCGACATATGCTTTGGTCTTGTCATACAGATCGAGGCCGTCCCGCTGCTGCCTGACATGCACAAGTTCATGAATGATGTCAAGGTACAGTATTTCGGTGCCGGATTGTTGCAGATGGTTGAGGCCGATGGTTATGGTCCCGTCCTGGTTATCGACGGACATTTCGTGATGTCTGTTGATTATGATCACCTTTGTGTTGGCAATGACATCCGCGACTTCCTGTTTGCTTCTAAAAATTTCCGCAAGGATCGGTTTTGCTATAATTTCGGGGAATATATCGGCTATTTTATACTGACCGGGTGTTAATCTGCGGTTTATTTGAATCATGGTTCCTCCAGGCTTTTCATGAAGTATTTATCTGAGGGGTCGGGGAGTGTCTATTATAGAGTATTATCTGTCAGCGGAATGGATGATCTTTTTTTAAAGTGTGTGCTGTTTGAGTGTATTAGGGATCCGTTAGAAAGAACAGGCGTATGCCGCAGTTGTTGCATAGCAAACGATTGCCCATCGTAAAGCAAACCTGTTCTTTTTTGTGAGAAAAGCCTCTGTTCTTTCTTTACGAGCCCTTATACACGAGTTCACACGGTTTAAAAAAAGATTTTCCATGCAGCGACCATCAGAGAAAACTCCCCGACCCCTGATTTATCTGATCTTTAAATTTGAATACGATCTTATTTTCTCAAGTAAGGTTTCGGCTGTATCCATCCGTTCGTATCGCCGTCGTAAAACCATTTGTCCGGAAACCCCCGGCGTCTCAGAAAAGTAGGGCTTTCCGCCCAGCCGAGCAGGTCCTTGTATGCCTGGTGCACTTTTCTGAAGGTACCTGCATCTCCGCCTATATCGGGGTGATGCTTTTTAACTTGAAGCCGGTAAGCACTTTTTATTCTCTTTTCAAGCTCCGGAGAGTCCAAGTCCGACTTGCCTAACTTAAGACGCGTTAGTGATGCACCTTTTACGGCAGGAACCTTGGTTTCAAGCGGTATAACAACGCCTTTGGGGCAGCCGTTGCGTACAGCCTGATTATATATGTGGCGGTTGGCGAGGTAATGTTTATGCGTTCGGTTTTTTTCAGCCCACCATTCATTCCCTAACAAGTCAGACATACGGCAGTAATCTTGGGCAGGTTTTTTGTTGATGGAACGCGGATAAATAAAGCTCAATATCTCCCTGGAAAAATGGGGGAGAATGTCCATGATGATAATTTTATCAGTAAAATAAAAGGTGGCATAGCGCGTATTCAATGCCTTGAGCAAGCCTGTTCTAATCCCCAGCGCATAGAGTAGTTTTTGCCGGCAATCTTTAGAACAATACCTGCGCCTGTACATGTTTTCAGTAGTTCCGCAAGACAGGCATCTTTTTTGTTTACGGTCTTTGGCGGCATCTATTTTTTTAGGGATCCAAGTTTTCAAAGGTCTCACCCTTAAGGTCTGACAGCATGCACGGCGCCGCATTCTTGAGAATATGTTTGTTCTTTGTTCCACTCTGTTTCTCTTGCGGTCGTTACAATATTAACCATTTTTTGCCAACCGCCCGAATAGCGCGAATAGGTTTCTGATGTCCAATACCATTCTGCCGCCCTGGGTGGAAAGAAAGGTTTGGTTTTATAGATTCCTGTCAACTCACTTTCAGTCGGCAGGCGCCAATCTTGATATCCGCCGGTTCTAAGATCTTGAACATATTTTACAGCCGATTCATAGTTAAGACATTTTTTCAGCTCCTGCAAGGAGTCCAGCATGCTCCACATCAAACCGGTTTTTGTGTCAATAACAGTGCCGTTGCCTTTATCGACAAACCTGCCCTTTGACTCTTTGAGCAACGCCGCAATTTTCTCTCTTTCGCTCTGCAGCCTCGCCAGCTCTTCCTGTTCTTTCAACTTAGTCAGTTCAATAATAACCTTATCTTTTAAAGGTGAATCCGGATGGGAACTCAAATAATCGAAATATATTTGTTTGGCCGCTTTATAGTCGCTGCCGGCATGTTCGGCCTTTTGCATCAAATTGGCCAGCGTTTTCTTTTCTTTAAGTTTTTCTTGAAATAAAGTCCGTGCTTTTTTTATTTCGTTTGCTCGCCCGTGGCCGGGATAAATGTTGATAAACGTATCACTTAGCCGGATGCACTGCGCCCAGTCTTTCTGGTTTTGACATATGGTTATCTGCTTTTCAAGAAAGCGATAATACTCTGCGGCCATATCGGCGATTAATCTGTTGACTTCGTCTCGATGTTTACCGTTTGGATATTTTTCCAAGTATTGAATATATGAAAAGATTCTTTCAACGCCATCACCGCCGGCAGTTTTGACAAAGGCGTGATAGCCTCGATCATCGATGTGTTGTACAATTTCTGCAGTTTTCTTTTTGATTTCAATGGTATGCATGCTCTGGGGATATTTTTTAAGATACTCTCTATAAACCCCCATTGCTTTTTCGTAATCATTGTTTGCAAGCAGTTTGTCGGCGTTAATAACGACTGTGTTGAAGCTTTGTTTTTCAAAAAGCGTGCGCACTTTTTTCATCTTTGCTTGAGCATTTTTTGCATATTCACTCTGCTCATGAGAGTTCACAAAATGTTGCAATAGTTTTATCTTTTGTTTGGGATCCTGTTGATTCTCCACCTGCGCCAGAACACTCTGATATTCTTTTTTGATGCGCCGGGTCTTTACAAAGCGTAGCGCTGCGACCGTGCCCAGGGCCACTGCGCCTGCAACCAAAAGTGCGACAGCAATTTTACGGAAGCGTTTACTCTTAAGTATTGATATCTTTTCAGCCAGTGCCAGGAGATTTGCAGCCGCAGCCTCGGTTTGGTCTTTTTTAGGGAATTTGGGTTTCTTTTTGCCAGGCGCTTCTTTAGCTTTGATTTTAAGCGCTTCCATTAGCAGCTGAACTACGGGCTGGTTAATTTCGTTTTCTTTTTTAGCGCTGGGCTGCTCGATTTCGATAACGGCGTCTTCCCAGCTTATGATTACGGCAGCAGCAACTTTTTTTGTCAGACCGGCGGTTTCAGCGGCGATTAAATCGCCATTTAATATGTGCAGATCTCCAGTCTTTTCAACTGCTTGGATTTTAAGCAAACATGATATTTTTTCCATTGAGGCTATCTGCAAAAAAGAAGCCAGGCTTATTCCGTAAACTTGGGTGCCTATATGGGAATCGAATGCTTTAAAAACCTTTTCGTGCCGGACTTTTGATTCGACCAGTTCTTTAAGTTTTTTAAAGTCTTTATCCGACATTTTATGGCTGCAGAATCCCAAATGCACGGTGATTTTACCCGGATCTTTCTTCCAGGGCCATAACGCCCCGTAATAAAAACCCGCTTTTACTTTCTTTATAAATAAAAGCTGATCTTTGCGAATACCGCCCAAGTCTTTGATAGAGGGATTGAACCGCAGCTTTAGCGGCATTGATTTCCCGGCAGGTTTGACAGGCTTGCCAAAAAAATCTTCCAATTCTTGGGCTAAGGCATTAAGGTCTTTGCCCTTGGAAGTGGTCTGATAAAGACTGCGGGCTTGACCGTAGTTCGTACGTTCCATATCAGGCAAAGAATCTATCTTTCTGACAATGTATAGGAAGCCTTTGGTAGTATGCAGGCTTGTTTTAAGATCTATTAATTCTTTAATTTTGGCTTTTGATTTTTTTGGCACGGGCCTGTTGTCCTACGCTTCATCATTACCTCAATTGATCGAAAACGCTCAATTGAAAGTTGTCAGGGGTCAGGAAACAAATTCCATCTGAATTTTATAACGACAGTCTAAATGAGATATAACCCTTAAAGCAAAACTCATTTTCTGCCCCCTGATCCCTGGCCCCTCCCTAATTGTGTCTTGGCACAATTAGGGTATTGTTTTTGCTACGGCTTAATGTATCCCCACTCCACCAGACGCTGGTAAGCATGTTTGGCCTGCTTGCCCTGATTGACGGTTTGAAGGTATTGATAGTATTCATTTGCGGCCGGCTCGATACGCTGCATACCCTCTAAGGAAAACCCTTTAAAGAATGTTGTGTTGGGGTTGCCGGGCAGCAATTTGTCGTAATGCTTGAATTCTTGATAGGCAGCCTCGAAATTCTTTGTGCGCAGATTCGCAAATCCTAAAAGATGATGGACCTGGGCTTCCTGAGGATAGATCGCTTTGGCTTTTTCGGCAAAGCGTTTGGCTTCAGCATCTTTTTTCTGGACCAGCAGGCACTTGGACATCATCAGGAGCCCGGCATAATCGTCGGGAGCCTGTTTTAAAGCTGTTTTAAAATGTTTTTGGGCGTCGTTGTATTTTGCATTGGCCATGGCACTTTCGCCTTTTTGCAAGGCGTCAATGGCCCCTTTTATGGCCCGCAGTCCGGCAGTATGGTCCATATAGCGATCACGGTGCAAAGGAAGTTTTTTTGTGGTCCGGTGTTGAGTCTGAACGGCGTCGACGGCAGTTTGGTAACGTTCATCACTCATGGGGTGCGTTGCGAACATTAACTCAATGGCGCTGGGTTTATGTTTGGACAGGCTCCTCAGCACGTCCATCAGCCCCACAAAACCTTCGGCGTTATAACCGGTATTAGACATATACTCCAGGCCCAGTGCATCGGCTTCACGTTCGTTGTCCCGGCTGTATGAAGCCAGCAGGGCGCCGGCTCCGACCATTCCCAGTTGGGAGGCCAGCTGGCCGAGAGCCGCGCTCTGGGTTCCCGCAACGGCCGAGATTCCACCGACAATAGCGTTCGTAAGGACACCTTTGGACATTTGTTCGGCCGTATGGCGCGCATTGACATGACCGAGTTCATGGCCCAGCAATGCTGCCAGTTCGGCTTCGTTGTCAAGGGCCAGCAGAATCCCCCGCGTTGCGGCGATACTGCCTCCTGGAAAGGCGTAGGCATTTACATAGGTCGCATTTACCCCCTGGAATGAATACGGCATATGGGGCCGGTGGGAGAGGGCCGCCATTTTATTACCGGTTGCACCAATATAATTATTCAAAGCCTTATCCTGCAGCGTTCCGTAGTCGGCAGAAAATTGGTGGGGCGACTGCTTTTTATCGATCTGAATTTCGGTCTCTTCCGATACCAGCATCAATTGTTTTCTTCCGGTAATCGGGTCGGCCGCGCAACCGGCCAGCATACCGGCGGCCGACATTGACGTCAGCCACAAAAATTCCCGGCGGCTGATACCTTGTTTTTGAGTCTTTACTGATGAGATGCTTGGCATGTGTTTTCCTGTAAAGATACCGACTATAGCTGGGTTCAAAGGTTCAACGTTCAAAGGTTCAGAGGTAGACTCCCTCATTTAATTATCTCTATGGAATCAATGGTATATAAAAAAAGCGCGAGCAGACTTCGCCATAGTGGCTACGACGGCTGAAAGCGATTAACCCGACTCGGCTGAGCTTGTCGCAGGCTGAACGCTGAACCCTGCCTGTCCCGCCGTAGCCCGGCGAAGGCGGAAACCTCCTAACCCAGACCGACCGGATGTTCAATTTTTGTGAAATCCCGCAGTATATAAAGGCCTACGGTCATTTTTGTCTGGTGAATGACGAAGTTTAATTTACGCATAATAAAAAAGAGCCGTCCAAGTGTCAACTCTTATACAGGTTTGCGTATGGTGAAACGGTTGGTTGTCACCCGTCGAGTTACATTTTTGTAATTCAACCTGCTGATTTATGACAAAAATGTATTTCAGGCATGTCAGCATTTCATTCCCGGCAGATATATACTTTTGATTTTTATAGATTTATATGTTTTGAGGTGGTGATGGCACCTAAATTGCTTATTTAGTAGGATTGAAGATTACGATTGCGCAAGAAATCATAACGAGTGTGCATGGCCGAAATTCTACTATACTGCAAATATTGCTTGACAACTAGTAAGCAAAAAAATAATTTGAAAGTTTCTAAAAAACTTTGTACAATGATGTGCCGAGTTTTTATACATGACAAAGGCGTCTGGATGCCGCTCACCGGCAAAGACGCTTTTTTAGTTTTAAAGTACGATGTTGTAAAATAAATAAAAACCAGGTTTTAAAAAGGAGGGTGTATAAATGTGCCGATTAATTGCCATAACCAGCGATGATCCCGTGTCTCCCATGGTCGCTCTGGAGGCGCTGGATGTTATGCGTGAGGGGCATGACGGTTCCGGCGTCGGGCTGTTGCTGCGTGATCTGGGCGGTCCTTTTGAACAAATCAAAGATGCCCCCATACTGTCAGGTATTTTCAGCGACCAGGGATTAAAGCGTCTGGACAGGTACATGATAGATATTGGTTTTATGACCAAATATAAGGTGACCCTGAAAGTGCCTAAAACTCCTCCGCAAGGTGTGCCTAAACGGGATATGTATCTGGTGCGAGCTTACGAGTATCCTGAGGAATGGGACGATTTCAGTCCGGAACAGCTACAGGCTCGACTAATGCAGATACGGCTTGAACTCCGGAAAATGGGTGAAGAAAAAAACGATATGATCGTATTTTCATTCTGGCCCGACACAATCATGATCAAGGAAATAGGGGACCCCCTGGAAGTGGCCGAATACCTGCAGCTCGACCGCAAATCGCTTGACGCTCGGGTAATTATGGCCCAGGGCCGGCAGAACACCAACTACGAAATCAATCTGTATGCCTGTCATCCTTTCTTTATCCAGGGGTTTTCAACCATGACCAATGGAGAGAATACCGCCTTTTTTCCCATTAGCAGGTTTCTGACGTCACGGAATTTTCCCGGATACACCGGCTATCAATCAGACTCGGAAGTCTTTACCCATATTCTCCATTACACCTTTTCAGCGCTGGGACTTGGTCTCGAAACTTATAAGCACGTCATAACGCCGCTTGAAAATGAAGATCTTAAAGATCACCCCAGCGGTGAATTCTTGAAGCACCTGAAGCAATCCTGCAGGAAACTGATTATAGACGGGCCCAATTGTGTCATCGGATGTCTGCCCGACAACTCGATTTTCATGGTGCAGGATCGCAAAAAACTCCGGCCCGGTGTGGCGGGAGGCAGGAAAGGCCTGTTCGCCTTTGCCTCGGAAGTCTGCGGTCTTGATTTTGCAATCCCTTATCGCGATAAAAGCCGGGACTTTCAACCCATGTATCTGGATACCGTCAGCGTGGGTCCGGATCGTCAGGAGGTTAAAATATGTTCTCAAACAGACCCATTACCCCTTCGTCACTAAGTATCAAAGATCTGCCGTGGCAGATTCTCTGGGATAAGGATAAATGTACCCTTTGCGGTCAATGCACGGCCGTGTGCCCCGTTAATGCCATTGAATTGGGCGTATTCCGCCAGCGGGCGCTACAAGTATCCCTTGAACCCGGGGAAATATCGTCAAATAAGCACACATTTTATTACGGCATACGCCAGAAAACCGATCCCGCCTACCGGTGTGTCGGATGCGCCATGTGTACTATGGTCTGTCCCAATGATGCGATTATTCCGGCTAAAAGTGATGAAGTCGATAAATTAAAATTTCATTTGGATCGTGGCGGCCAACCCTGGCGGCGCGGCGGAAGGCGCAATGTCGCCGATGGTCTTCTGGATCAGATAAAGTTTATCAGAATTTCCATGCTTACCGACCCTGCCCTGGATGCAGGACGCCACGAATTTGCAATCACATCTCTTTTGGGGAGGATATTGCCGCCCGAAGATAATATGAGATTTGTCAGTGAGAACGGCTGGATACCTCCTGTCAGAGAAATTTACCCCCTAATTATCGGAGGGATGTCTTTCGGAGCCTTATCGCCAACCATGTGGGAAGGCCTGCAACTGGGAGTGGCCTATCTGAACGAAGAGCTGGGGATGCCGGTTCGCATCTGTACCGGTGAAGGCGGATGCCCGCCGAGACTTCTTCGCAGCCGATTTTTGAAATATGTTATCCTGCAGATCGCCAGCGGATATTTCGGCTGGGATGAAATTATTCATGCCATACCGGAAATGAAGACAGACCCCTGTGCCATTGAGATAAAATACGGTCAGGGAGCCAAACCAGGGGATGGCGGACTTCTGATGTGGTACAAGGTAAACAAGCTGATTGCAGCGATACGGGGTGTGCCCAGCGGTGTGAGCCTTCCCAGCCCCCCTACACATCAGACACAATATTCGATAGAGGAGTCCGTGGCCAAGATGATACAGTCCATGTATATGGCCTGGGGATTCAGGGTTCCCGTATATCCCAAAATATCAGGAACATCAACTGCGCTCGCCGTCTTAAACAACCTGACACGCAACCCATATGCAGCCAGCCTGGCCATTGATGGTGAAGACGGTGGCACCGGTGCGGCCTACAATGTATCCATGAACCACATGGGGCATCCCATTGCGAGCAATATACGTGACTGCTACCTGAACCTGGTGACGGTGGGTAAACAAAACGAAATCCCGCTGTTTGCCGGCGGAGGAGTTGGTAAAAAAGGGAATATGGCAGCTAATGCCGCCGTCCTGATTATGTTGGGAGCCAGTGGTGTTCAGGTCGGCAAATACATTATGCAGGCGGCGGCCGGATGTTTGGGATCGGAATCCGACAGGTGCAATATCTGCAATATCGGTCTGTGTCCAAAAGGAATAACCTCTCAAGACCCCCGTCTGTACCGTCGCCTTGATGTGGATCAGGTGGCCCAGCGTATCGTGGATGTTTTTTTGGGTTTTGACACAGAACTGCGCAAGATTTTTGCTCCGCTGGGACGATCGACATCTTTGCCCATCGGAATGTCCGACGCGTTAGGGATTAGTGATTATAATGCCGCCGAGCGTCTCAATATTAAATATGTCGTTTAATTTGGAGCAACCATATGAACGATGACCAATACTATTTCATTTCAGGTAAAAAGTACAATAAACGTATTGATTCACGGGTTCTGGAAGAAATAACACAGGAAGCGTTGGCCTCAGGTCACAGATATCTGGAAATCGAAGCGTTTGGACAGCATGGCATCGGCGGAAGGCTTTGGAAAGCCGGGCATGAGAAAATTTATGTCAAAATAACCGGATATCCCGGACAGCGGGTGGGATCTTTTGGGTTCCCCAATACATGCATTGAGGTCGTGGGACCTGCTTCCGATGATGTGGGCTGGCTGAATGCGGGAGCACGGATCGTTGTGCATGGCAATGCCGCCAATGGCGTGGCCAACGGCATGGCCCAGGGTAAGGTTTATGTTGCCGGAAATCTCGGTGCCCGGGCAATGACCATGACAAAACACAACCCCCGCTTTGAACCGCCGGAGTTATGGGTTCTTGGATCCGTAGGCGATTATTTTGGAGAGTTCATGGCAGGCGGTATTACCGTTGTGTGTGGATTTGAGGCTCAAACTCCCGCCAACATTTTGGGATATCGACCCCTAGTGGGAATGGTAGGTGGGAAAGTTTTTTTCCGCGGCCCCCATAAAGGTTTCAGTCAAGCGGACGCCAAAATTGTGCCTATCGAGGAAGAGTCGTGGCAGTGGCTGTTAAAAAACCTTAAAATCTATCTGGAAGCTATTAAACGGCCCGAGCTTTTTGAGAACCTTTCCGACCCCGGCCAGTGGCAGCTTTTGGTTGTCCGAACCCCCCAGGAAAAGATGGGCCGCCGCAAGCGTTCCATGGAATCCTTTCGCACGGAAGTTTGGGACCAAGAACTTGGCACAGGGGGATTAATAGGTGATTTGACCGATCTGGACAAGAGCCCCATTGCGCTTATTACGACCGGTCATTTGCGTCGTTTTGTTCCTGTATGGGAAAACCGTAAATATGTGGCCCCCTGTGAAGCTACCTGTCCTACCGGGATACCGATACAGGAACGCTGGCGCTTGATCCGGGAAGGGCGGGTGGATGAAGCCGTAGATTTAGCCCTGGCCTACACGCCGTTTCCGGCCACAGTGTGCGGGTACCTCTGCCCCAATCTCTGCGTCCAGTCGTGCACCCGGCAATCTTCATTTATGACTCCGGTTGATGTGCAGCAACTCGGTAAGGCCAGCATTGCTGCAAATCTTCCGGAACTGCCGCCGGAAAGCGGCAAACGCATTGCCGTTATCGGCGGTGGTCCAGCCGGCATTTCGGTTGCCTGGCAGTTGCGACAAGGCGGACATTACGTAACGGTTTATGACATGGCAAAAAGATTGGGAGGAAAAATTACTGCGGTAGTTCCGGACAGCCGCGTTCCGGAAGAGATTGTCAATACGGAACTGGCGCGGGTCAAAAAAGTCCTCCCGCACGTTCATCTTCAGCAGCGCATGGAACGCAAAGAGGTGGAACAGCTGCGCGAAGACGTCGACTTCTTAGTTATCGCTACAGGTGCCCAAAAGCCCATAATCCTGCCTGTTCCCGGGATGGAAAGGGCGATACCTGCCCTCGATTTTCTTGTGCAGGCCAAAGCCGGCAAGATCAAGGTAGGCAAACGCCTGGTTATCATCGGTGCCGGCAATGTCGGATGCGACGTCGCTACCGAAGCCCATAGGTTGGGTGCTGAAAAGATTACTCTTATAGATATCCAGGAACCCCTCTCTTTTGGCAAGGAAAGGCAGGATGCCGAGGCTGTGGGGGCCGTATTCAAATGGCCCTGCTTTACAGAGGAAATTTCCCCAAAAGGTGTAAAATTGACCACCGGGGAGATTATTCCGGCCGATATCGTGGTCATCTCCATCGGTGACAGGCCGGATCTTGAATTCCTTCCCGAAGACGTGGCAACGGAACGTGGGTTTATAGTAGTCGATGAGTTCTACCAGACTACGGACCCCAAATTATTTGCCATTGGAGATGTTGTCAGACCGGGACTTTTAACCGATGCCATCGGCGCCGGTCGCAAGGTGGCAGAAGCCATCAATGGTATTCTGCAAGGACGGCGGTTATCGACCGCTACGCGGCAGATGATAGACCATGAACGCATGACGGTGGAATATTTTGATCCCCGGATAACCAGTTTTAAAGATGTTGATCAATGCGGGTCGGAATGTTTATCCTGCGGAGCCTGCCGAGACTGCGGCATCTGTGTTACGTTATGCCCCCAGGCCGCCCTCAGCAGACAGGAAACAGAAAATAAGGATTTTGAGATTGTTGTGGATGAATCCAGATGCATCGGTTGCGGCTTCTGTGCCAATGCCTGCCCCTGCGGCATTTGGGATCTTGTTGAAAATGAACCTCTTGAGTAAAGAATCCTGGCCCAAAGAACCAGGTTTTTCAGGACTAAATAAAATCGTGTTAAGATTTTATGAAACTCCCCCAAGCACGCTTGCGGGATCTAATAAGAGAAATGAAAGCAATATTAGCCCTTGAAGACGGACGAACGTTTGAGTGCCGCAGCTTTACCGGGTCCGGTGAAGCCTGGGGAGAAGTGGTCTTTAATACCGCCATGACCGGTTACCAGGAGGTGCTTACCGATCCGTCTTACAGCGGACAGATTGTGACCATGACCTATCCTTTGGTGGGAAACTACGGTGTCAATGACGAGGATGTTGAGTCGGACCGCATCCAGGTTGCCGGTTTTCTGGTAAGAGAATATCAAGATTTTCCGAGCAACTACAGGTCTACATCCTCGCTGGCCGCTTACCTTAAAGCACAGGGTGTGCTGGGCCTGGAAGAACTCGATACCCGGGCCCTGACCAGACATATTCGCGAGGCAGGGGCCATGCGGGCCTTTATTTCCACAGAGAATCTTGATCCTACAGCGTGTGTTGAACGGGCCCGGCAGATACCGCAAATGGTGGGACAGGATCTTGCCCAAGAGGTTACTACCAAGGCTCCTTATGGCTGGATTGACGGAAAACCGGTTTTTGGGCAGCAAGACGACATCGTTTTAGACCGCAATATCTGGAAGCACAAAGGGGGAAAGCTAAGGGTAGCGGCCTTTGATTTCGGGATTAAATATAATATTTTAAGATGTCTTGAGCAGACCGGGTTTGAAGTTGTTGTGGTACCAGCCGCAACCGGAGCCGATGTTATCCGTGCCATGGAACCTGATGGAGTTTTTTTATCAAACGGTCCCGGAGATCCTGAGCCGGTGACCTATGCCATCGAGACCATCCGGGCACTTGTTGGATATGTTCCCATGTTCGGCATTTGTCTGGGGCATCAGCTGTTAGGGCTGGCTCTGGGAGGCAGAACCTTCAAATTAAAATTCGGACATCGCGGCACCAATCAGCCGGTTAAAAATCTGGTAACCGGCAGGGTCGAAATAACGTCTCAAAATCACGGGTTTGCAGTAGATATAGAGAGCCTGAAGGGCAAAAATGTTGAAATAACGCACATCAACTTGAACGATAACACCCTGGAGGGCTTCCGGCACCGGGAACACCCTATCTTTACGGCCCAGTACCATCCCGAAGCATCCCCCGGCCCTCACGACGCCCGCTACCTGTTTGAAGAATTTAAAACTATGATTCAGAGTTCATGATGCTGGATACTGGATGCTGGATGCTGGATGCACGATACAGGATGCAGGATACAAGTTAAGGGTTGCGGGTTAGGAGTCTCAGGTTACGAGTTGCCCCGCTTTTAGCGGGATTTCCGTTTATTTTCCGGCGTCCCTGTCGCGCTATAAGCGGGGTCAACGGAAAATAAAAAATCTTTAACTTTGCGCTCTTTGCGTCTTTGCGTGAGATACAATTTTTTGCCATAGAAATACAATGCCTAAACGCAACGACATACACAAGATCCTCATCATCGGTGCCGGCCCGATTATCATCGGCCAGGCGTGTGAATTTGATTACTCCGGCACTCAGGCCTGTAAGGCCTTGAAAGAAGAAGGGTATGAAGTCGTTCTGGTCAACAGCAATCCCGCTACGATTATGACCGATCCGGAAACGGCTGATCGCACGTATATTGAACCGGTTGTTCCTCAGACGGTTGCCAAAATAATCGAAAGAGAACGTCCCTGTGCCCTGCTTCCGACCATAGGCGGCCAAACAGGTCTCAATACGGCCGTGGAGCTTGCCAGAATGGGTCTCCTCGACAAATACGGGGTTGAAATGATCGGAGCCTCAATCGAGTCGATTGAAAAGGCCGAAAGCAGGGAACTTTTTCGCAACGCCATGGAGAATATCGGACTGCGTCTGCCTAAAAGCGGTTTTGCAACCGATATGGAAACGGTCCGCGCCGTTGCCGGTGAAATCGGATTTCCGATCATCGTGCGTCCCAGTTTTACCTTAGGTGGTACCGGCGGCGGGGTCGCCTATAATCCCGAAGATCTGGAAAAAGTGGCCAAAACCGGAATCGATGCCAGCCTCACCGGGCAGGTAATGTTGGAGGAATCCGTTCTGGGTTGGAAGGAATACGAATTAGAGGTTATGCGGGATCATAATGATAATGTTGTTATAATCTGCAGCATTGAAAACATGGACCCCATGGGAATCCACACCGGCGACAGCATTACGGTGGCGCCGGCCCAGACGCTTTCCGATAAGGAATACCAGGTGATGCGGAATGCATCCATCGCCGTTATAAGGGAGATTGGCGTGGATACCGGAGGCTCCAATGTTCAATTCGCCGTCAATCCTGAAAACGGAGAATTGATCGTGATTGAGATGAATCCCAGGGTTTCGCGCAGCTCGGCCCTGGCATCCAAAGCCACCGGTTTTCCGATTGCCAAAATAGCCGCCAAGCTGGCCGTGGGATATACGCTTGATGAAATTTCCAATGACATTACCG
>JACNIG010000272.1 GCA_014383215.1 Candidatus Desulfatibia vada
CGAAAAAGGAAGTTCTTATAACCCCATGAACTATTACATAATATCACTTGCTGGCGGCATGATGAAATGAGCCATCACGTACTCGACAGGAAACTGACTGATCTTATTGCAATGCTATTGAATTTTAGAGGAGGCACACATGTTTGAACTGAAAAAGGGGATAGATATTCTCGGCCATATCGGCGGACTGAAGAGCGATGAGGAGGCGGAGAGGGTATTCAGAGATTCAATGGATGACGCCAGTTTTGAAAAGATTCAGAAGATCAAAATTGAAGAAGCACGGCTGAAGATAGCAAACGCCATAGTGCTGGGCCGACCTGACAATGTGTTTGTCAATACAGGCACACCTGAAGATAAGCAGTTTATCATTGATCTTTCTTTAAAAAAGGGTGAGGAGTCAAGACTTGCCATCAAAAACCATACAATTCATTACGACCTTGCGGCCGAACAGGCGCGCATCATTGACCGCACGTACTATATTACAAATGATGATGAGCGCGTAAGCGCACTTGCGCAAAGGATCAGCAGGGAAGACGCCCTCCAGTACGTTAAGGAATATATGTCCGGTATCATGAAGGGAATGACCATGGTAGTTGGATTCTATGCACGCGGTCCGATTGGAGCTGAACCAACCATTCCGGCTATTGAGGCGACTACGTCAGCATATGTGTGCCACAGTGCAGAACTGCTGTACAGGAACTGTTTCAATGCCTTTGACGCTGAGGTAGAACGGGTCGGGCATTTTTTTACAAATGTGCACAGTGAAGGGCCAAACCGTCCTGAAGATCTGCCCAACGCCCGCGTTTTTATGGACAGGGCACACCAGACCACCTTCAGCACGTTCTGCACTTATGCCGGCAATACACTGCTGCTCAAAAAGGGGAACCACAGGTTTGCCGTTGACAGGGCTACCTATCATAGACGCGGGAAGGAAATTTCCGAACATATGTTCATCACGGGTGTCAAAGGCCCTGGCGGCCGTATTACCTTTTTCGGTGGTGCTGCTCCCAGCGGATGCGGAAAGACTACAACCGCAATGACCGGTGACGAATTTATCAGTGACGACCTGGCCCAGATCTGGATAGCCGAGGACGGTACAATAAGGAGCGTCAACCCTGAAAGTGGTATTTTTGGAATCATCAAAGACGTGAACTGGGATGATGATCCCGAGATGCTCAAACTTTTTCGCAATGAAAAGGCGGAGATCATTTTTTCCAATCTCCTGATCGATGAAAATAAAACGCCACACTGGGAAGGTTACGGAGAAGAGCCGCCACAGAAGGGGTTCAGTTTTCAGGGTGAATGGGAAAAAGGAAAGACAGACAAAGACGGTACACCCATCCCCATATCGCACCCGAATGCCCGTTTCACCCTCAAGTGCAATGTGCTTGACAACTACAGCGACAAGATAGAAGACCCGACCGGAGTGATTACAAAGGTGTTTACATATAGCGGGAGAGACAGTGATACCATGCCGCCTGTATGGGTTGCGAAAAGCCCTGATCATGGCATTGTCATCGGGGCCTCGCTAGTTTCCCAGGCCACTGCAACAGAGGTGGGCGCTACCGGAGTCAAGCGTCAGCCGTGGGCCAATCAGCCTTTTATCCCCGGTGGTCTTGGCGATTATATGCATGGACAGTTTGAATTCTTTAACAGCGACAAGGTCAAGGAGGAACACCGTCCCATCCTGGCAGGGCTCAACTACTTTCTCACGCACGGCGCACGGGGCGGTAAAGGGGATAAACTGCTGGGTGAGAAAAAGGATGTCCATGTGTGGATGGGCTGGCTTGAAAGGCGCGTCCACAATGACGTAGACGCTATTGAAACACCGATCGGCCTGCTTCCGAAATACGAAGACCTTAAAAAGTTGTTCAAGGCACTTATTAATAAAGGCTATGATAGAGAACTATATGACAAGCAGTTTTCACTATACATCGACAATATCATCAAGCGGATCGACCTGCAGACTGTTGCTTACAAAAAGGATGAAAATGTCCCTGATAAACTTTTTGAAATATACGATGAGCAGAGGAAAGGTCTTATGGCTCTTAGGGAGAAATATGGCCCTATTGTAACGCCGGCCCAGCTCGAGAAAGGCTGAATTCAGGCTTCATGGCAACATAGTGAATTCCATGTTGAGAAAAAGTTTAGATAATTTGAATACGCCAGAGATAAATTTTGCCTGTGAATACAGTGAGATGATGAAAAATAAAACGATACCATTATCAGAAGACTTAAATACTCACGACAGAGCGATTTTAGACGAGTCCCTCAGGGAATATGTCCGCTCATTAGATTACGAAAACTTTGAATTTCTCATATCACTTAGGGTAGCGCCTGAAATAAGCGACGTTAAATCTCTTCAAAACCTTATAGAAGACTCCTTGAACTCTTTCATAGGGTCAAAAGACGTTCAGAATATTCTCTATAGTCTATTAGATGAATTCAATATGAATATCGACTCAGAAACAGAAGACATAGAAAAACTACTAACTGAAGTCATTCTTACAAGAAAACATTCATATTGGCAGCGTTATATACAAGATAGTAAATCCCCCAGACAGACTCAAAAAGCAGTTTTCAATTTGATCAACATAATTCTTGCCAAAAGATTGCAACAGATTATCTCTGATAGAATAAACAAGGAATATTGCTCTAATCCGCAGGACTTACTCCAGATCATGAGTTTTTTCAATGAGGAAAGGCCGCTGTACGTACTAATAGTTGATTCCTTAAGTGGAATTATCCTGGGAGATGTCTTTGGTATTGCGGAAAAGGGTAGGGCCTGCAGGACATTGATAAACAACTATAAAATCGAAAACACACTTTTATACATACTAAATAATGATAAACTGGATGAACATCAAAAAGACAATATCTGTGCCTGGCTTAGGGCTTTTCAGAAAGTATACAGAAAATTCCTCTCTATTTTGTATGACAGGAAAGAAGAAAATGCCAAGGTTGCAAACAAATGGTTTAAGACAGATGAGATTGCCCCTATTCCCGATACCCAAATACCTATATGGGTTAGTCAATTTATCAGGTGTTTTGAGGATAATAACATGGATGAAGCTTTAGAAAAAGGTAGGAAGCTCATTCTATCAGTTGATAGTGAAGACATACTTAGATTATTACATACAATATTTCAAGCCAATTCTACCTTTTCAAGTGACCGTAATTTTCGAAAGAAAATATATGCGTTTCTCTATGCAATAATTGAAGACTACAGAAAGCTTCGTTCTGAAGAAAAATCATCCATGGGGACTTTAAAAAGTAAATTTTCTGATGTTTCTCAAGACAGAAGAGAATCTGAATCTACTTATTCTTTTGTTAGGGGGGAAAAAGATTTTACACCTGTTCTTGGAGAGATCATAAAACATCCGTTTATCAATACGACAGAAGAGAATCTCAAAAAAGGAAATATGCTCCATTTATTCAATATGTGGCCTATTCCTGAAACGTCACAGGAAGTATTCAATAAGGTATGTGAGCTAAAAGAACACATTCCTCCGGGAAAGGAATTTAAAATAGATCATCTTTTGTTTAGAGAAACACTTTTAGCATTTTTGATGAGACTTGACAGGATCGGTATAAAGATAAGAAGAAAAAAGGGACTTCCATTAATCACAAACGCTGTTCAATTAAATGCTCACCATCTCATCAGGCCAGGAACTTTTATTGGTTCAACTGGTTACTGGGAAGAACATACAAAGCAACCTCCATCTGTTCTGTGCTTTGTAAAACCTCATACAATCTTTAACTGCCGTAGCGAACCGCTGATACATTTAGTTTTCAGGCTTTATACTGGGACAGGTGAGCTATACAAATCCCCTTTTAAGATAGACAGCACTCCGCGATTCGGAAAAATTGATGAAGAACCCGGGCTGGACTCCCTTCGTATACGGATGGGCCTTTTTCTATTAGACATCCCTCCTGACATACTGAGCCATTGGAAGAAAATACAACAGGAACAACTGAAACAATGGGCTCCTCTCATTAGAAGAGCAATATTAGAGGCTAATCGCTCGGCTATAAAGTAAAGAATCCAGGTCCTGAGGGCCTGGATTTTTTACTGAATACTTTTCCCAGTTGACTTTTGCGAAAGAAATCCTAATACACGCTGGGTTTACTGATAGTA
>JACNIG010000219.1 GCA_014383215.1 Candidatus Desulfatibia vada
TGAAATCTTTGGCGACGACCCCGATCTTGCGGGAAAACCAGGTGGAGATTTTGTAGATTAGTCCAAGGGAAAAAATAGCAAGTGAAATATAAAGAGCCAGAGTAAACGCCATAATAAACTCCTTGATTACATATGGAAAAAACTGCTGTAGCGGCAGCCGGTGCAGGCAGGTGCACCTACTATACAAACTACGCTTTCTTTCATATCATCTAATTATTTGTCAAGGAAAATATTATAGTACCGGATTCTGATTGGTCATTTAAATCTGATTCTTTTTGTGCTATAAGCATATAGCTTTTTGGGCGGAGGATGAATACAACCGGTCTGAACGGAGTTAAACATGCGATCAGAAATTGAGAAAAAATATTTATTCAAGGCCATCGATGCGTTCCAGAGGAGGCTTGTTGTCGTTAGTCCGGAATTTAAAATTCTGGCCGCAAGCTGCAAGGCAGATGGGCCAAGAGATTCTGAATTTATTGGCAAACTTTGCTATGAAGTTTTTTCTAACCGTTCCTCTCCATGCGAAAACTGCGCGGGAACAGAAGCATTGGGAGAGGGTAAAACCGCATTAAAGCCTAAGCCGGAAGATAATTTGGATCTGGAAAAGATGCCGTGTTACTATGCATACCCGCTATTTAAGGGAAAAGATATCGAAGCTTTTGTAAGCATGGATTTTGATCTCCCCACCAAAGGGGGCATTGAAGAAAAGCTCGAACGGTCCAAGGCCTTTTTACGCAACATCATTCTTAGCTCTGTAGACGGCATCATCGCCAACGATAAAACAGGCAAAATTCTGATTTTCAACGAGGCTGCCGCCGATATTTTCGGATACACTGTCGATGAAGCGCTTACCCATCTGGACGTACGGGCTATCTACCCCGGCAAAAAAGCCTATGATGTGATGCGAGAGCTCAGGAGCGCGGAACACGGCGGCAAGGGCAAATTAAAATCTTACCAGGTAGATATCATTTCCAAAAACGGTGAAATAATTCCCATCAAGTTGAGTGCGGCGATTGTTTACGAAAACGGACAAGAAGTGGCAGCCATCGGATTTTTTCATGATCTGCGCGAGGAACTTCGCATGAAAGCAGAGCTGGAAAAGACCCAGATCCAGCTCCTGCAAGCCGAAAAAATGTCTTCCCTCGGCAAACTGGCCGCCGGAGTAGCCCACCAGTTAAACAATCCCCTGGGAGGGATCACCCTGTTTGCCAAGCTTATCCTGGAAGAATACGACCTGCCGGATGGCGCCCAAGAAGACTTGCACCGCATACTGAAAGACGCCAAACGATGCCGCGATACTGTAAAAGAGCTGCTCGAATTTACACGACAAACACGCCATTTTATGCGACCTCACGACCTCAACCAGGCGCTTTCCAGAACCCTGTTTCTGCTCGAGAACCAGGCGCTGCTCCACAATATAGAGATCAAAAAAGACCTGGACGCTGCACTCCCCTTTGTTCCGGCGGACATCCAGCAGCTTAACCATTTGTTTATGAATATCATTCTCAATGCCGTCCAGGCCATGGAAGGCAAGGGAACGCTTATTGTGCAAAGTTACCTGATAGAGGACAACCAACATGCCTGCGTCAAAATATCCGATACGGGTCCCGGTATCCCGGCAGACATTCTTCCCCATATCTTCGAACCCTTTTTCACTACCAAGGAAGAGGGTGAGGGGACCGGTCTGGGTCTCAGTCTGGCATACAACATTGTAGAAAATCACGGCGGTACGATTAAAGCCGAGAGCCGGCCTGAAGAAGGCACGACCTTTATCATTGAACTTCCCATTACGACAAAATCCCATGGAGGAAATGACCGTGGAAAATAGAACTGACACCATACGCGTATTGGTGGTAGATGATGAACAGGACATCCGGGACGGATCGGAACGCATTCTGACCCGCCTCGGTCTTCAGGTCTTTAAGGCGCAGCGTGGAGACGAGGGGCTGAAGATCCTGGAAACCGAAGGCGCATCCATCGTTCTTCTCGACTTAAAGATGCCGGGCATGGACGGAATAGAGGTTCTTGAACGCATTCGAAAAATGGATGAATCGATACTGGTCATCGTCATCACCGGTTATGCCACGGTTGAAACAGCTATCGAAGCCATGAAGCTGGGGGCCTATGATTTTATCTCAAAACCTTTTGAGCCGGATCAGCTCCGCATTGTAGTTAATCGCGCCTGGGAAAAAATCCGCCTTAGGCGGAAGGCTGAAAAGCTGGCACAGGAAAAAAGAAGGACCCTGGCTGATCTTGACACTGAAAAGAGCCGCATCCATACCATTATCGAGAACCTTCCCAACGGTGTGATGGTGACCAATACCCGGGGGCAGGTGGTTCTGATGAATCCGGTCATTAGGAAGCTGCTTGATCTTGACCCCGGCTTGAAAATCGGCGGGCAAATAGAGGACTATGTGCCGGATAAAGGTTTTTGTAACCTTGTGATGGATATTTCTCAAGGAAAACACGTGGATTATGACGATATTCCTGACTATGAATTTGCCATTGCGGATCAAAAATATTTTCTGGTAAAGGGGCAGCCGGTTCTCGGTGAAAGAAAAGAGTGCCTGGGAGCGGTCGTGAATATTGTGGATATTACCGCCATGAAAGTGATGGATCAACTTAAATCCGAATTCGTAACCAAGGTTTCCCACGAACTGCGATCACCCCTTTCAACCATCCACGAGCAGCTTGCATTGGTCATCAGAGATATGTTGGGCAATGCATCCGAGCATGACCAGCATATACTTACCCGTGCCAGGGAAAAGACCCAGGGTCTGATTTCTCTTATCGGCGACCTGCTCGACCTCTCCCGTATCGAGGAAGGTGTTCTCTGCCAGGAACCGCAACCGGTCCGCCTGGAAGAACTTTTGGAAAACATTGTCGATTTCCTCAAAACCCGGGCCGAGGGCAAAGGGCAGTCCCTTACCCTGCAACTTCCCGGTGATCCCCTGCCTGAACTCACGGCCGATCCCATTGCCTTGGAAAGCATTTTCGGGAACCTGATCACCAATGCCATCAACTATACCCAGGACAACGGGAAAATCAAAGTAGCCGTCGACATGGCCGGAATCAATGTACGCGTCAAAGTGATTGATAACGGATTTGGGATCTTAGGTAAATATCTTGACAAAATTTTTGATAGATTCTACAGGGTTAAGGACGATAAGACCAGATATATCACCGGTACGGGACTGGGGCTGCCCATCGTAAAGGGGTTGGTGGATTCTTTAAACGGTTTCATAGATGTAGAGAGCACGCCCGGCCAAGGCTCAACCTTTACGGTGCTTTTGCCGGTCACAGATTTGCGTTAATCACCTTTAAAAATTCCTCCGGAGGGACTTGAATACCGGTCCAAAGGAAAAAGGTTCGCTTGATCTGATGTGCCAGGGTGGAAAGACCGTCCATAAAGGGGATGTCATTGCGCAGAGCCATATCGCGCCAAAAATTTTGACTGCGCCCATAATTAAGGTCGAGCACCAATTCGCAATCCTGCACTTTGAGCCGTTCAATCATGGCAGCCATTTCTTCAGATTCGTCCGGGCTGGAAACAGAGGTGGCGTTAACCACCAGGTTCACCGCTAAAGGCCGGTTCGATAAAGCGTTAATCGACTGTGCTTCTCCGCTGAAACGATTGACAATTTGCCGGGTTTTTTCGGTGTCACGGCCGGCAACAATAATAGATTCTGTTCGCAGCCAGTTTAAAATAAACACAACCGCCTTGGCCACCCCGCCTGTTCCGAAAACCAGCGCCGACTTGCCGTCAGCATCAAACCCCACGTCATGCAAGGTATCCATGAAACCGATGGCATTGGTATTATAGCCTTTAAGTTCATTGCCTTTGCAAGTGATGGTGTTGATTGCACCGATGATATTGGCCCCCTCTGATAAAATATCTAAATGCGGTATGACCGCCTCCTTGTAAGGGACGGCAACATTGGCACCGGCAATGTTAAGCACTTTAATGCTGTTCAACGCCTGGCCGATTTGATGCGGTGCAACTTTAAAGGGTACGTATGCTCCTTTTATTCCCAGCCGCTTCAGCAATGCCGAAAATATAGCCGGTGACTTTGCATGGGAAACCCGTTCGTCGCCTATGATACAATAAACTTGCATTTGAAAGTATTGTTTTGGATTATAGAAATTGAGAGTACTTTTAGCCGACAAAAAAACCCGCTCCAATTAACCTGGGCAGGTTTTTCCGGTAAGCGTTCACAGGTTCAGAGTTCACCGTTACATGGCCGACTCAGGATGAAAAACCAAAACCTCCTTTAGATCTTCACCCAGATAGGCACGCTCGTTGGGGCCCAAGATCCCCATCGACAGGCAGATGAGGGTCCACAAATGAAGGGTCTCGTACTTTCCTTGGTAGTGTTCGCCGATATCGTGGACCTGGGCATGGCAATTGTGGCACGGTGTGATACAATAGTCGGCACCGGTTTTGATGATCTGATCGAACTTGAACTTGCCGTAACCCCGGCGTGCGTCCGGCAGTCCCGACTGTAAAAACCCGCCGCCGCCGCCGCAGCAGTAATTGTTCGACCGGTTCGGCTCCATGTCGATAAAATTCTCTTCACCCACAACCGCTTTGACGGTATACCTTAAGTCTTCGGCCACCGGATCTCCAAAAGACTTCCGGACCAGCTGGCAGGGGTCTTGTACCGTAAATTTAATTTTCAAATCCTTGTTCCAGTCGGAATTGACCTTCAGTTTCCCCTCGCGAATCCATTCGGCGTAAAGCTGGATGATGCTCTTGATCTCAAAGTTGTGCTCGATCTTGAATCTCTGCAGTCCGACCCGGACTGCAAACAGTTCGTGCCCTCACTCCGTATTGAGCCAGTATTTGCACCCTAAGTCATCCACCGCCTTGGCCTTGACCCTCACGATGTGCTCCCAACCCTCCAAATCCGCACAGAACAGACAGTAATTTTCCGCGGCCCAGCCCTTGGTACCGTATGTCCAGTCGGCTCCGACCGAATGCAGGATCTTCCACAGGGGCACCATCTCGTCCGGCTCGGTGACCGGCTCGCGGGAATTCTGGTTCAAAAAGTACATGGCGCCCTCTTTGTTGAGGGGCGCCTGCATGTCTTTAAACTCCGGCTGCGCTTCCTGGTACTCCTCCAGCACGTCCTCCACAACAAACTTAAAATCTTCCTCGGGGGTGCCCATGGCGCTGCAGGTGTCATTCATCAAGGCCGCTTCACACGAACCCCGGATGCCCTTGGGCTGCTTGTCTTTGGGCCAGTTTCTGCGGATATTGAAGACCAGTCCGGGGATGTCGATCTTCATGGGGCACAGATAAACGCAGCGCGTACACATGGTGCACATCCAGGCCCATTCCGAATTTAAGATCTCTTCGTCCATCCCCAGGGAAGCCATTCGCAAAAACTTCCGCGGATCCATATCCTCCAGACCGGTGGCCGGACAACCCGAAGAACACGCTCCGCACGTCAAACAAAGATTCAGATTCCCTCCATCCGGGAGAATCTCCATTACTTTATCTTTAAAGATGCTCTGTTTGAGCCCTTTAAACTTAATCACTTCGGATGACATTATGTTCTCCTTTAAATTGATACTCGCCGGTTGAAGATTGATCAGGCAGCAGCGCCCATCTTCAACTAAGAACAATCAATTACAGGTATCGGACAATTTTCGATACATTACTCGCCGAGAAGTCTTTTGATGCTTTCCGTAATCTCCTCGGCAGAGGCCGGTTTGGCAATATAATCGTCTGCCTCGGTGCTCATTCCGTCTCGGTGGGAATAGCGCGTAGACGTCACATGGGAAGCAACGGCCGTCAGCAGAATGATAGGAATGTCAACATATTTCTCATCTGCTTTCAACTTCTTACATACTTCGTATCCGTCCATTTCAGGCATCATGATGTCTAATACAATAGCGTCCGGCGGGTTCGCGTAGACCTTTTCCAGGCCCTCAACGCCACTGTAAGCAAGCTCGACCGCGAAGCCTTCCTTCTCCAGATTCATCTGAACAATGGAGCAGAAATCCGGTTCGTCATCGACAACTAGGATTCTCTTTTTTTCACTCATAGCGCCACTCCTTTATTTCTTTGTTTCAGTTTTGACATTTCCGTTTACTTTTTACTTTTTACAAATTAATCAGTTTTGACAGTTTCGATAAAATCGTAATACGATTTTACTTATTCCACACTCGGCCTGGGATATAAACCGCATGCTTTCACAATTTCAGGCACCATTTCTTCCCATTCAATGGCCATGACGTGAAAGCCGTGAACCCCTTTTATCTCTTTGAGGTGCTGAATCTGCTCGATGCAGATTTTGACCCCTTCTTCCGGCTGTTTCTCCTTGGGCGTATCCGACATCCTTTTCACCAACTCATCGGGCACTTCTATCCCGGGAACACGATTCTTCATGTATTTGGCCATGCCGGCGGATTTAAAGGGCGTCACACCTGCCAGGATATAGACGTTATCAAGTAATCCGCGGTCGCCGGCTATCTGCAGCCAAAGCTCGAATTTTTCCATGTTGTATATGCACTGGGTCTGGATAAACTCGACCCCGGCGGCAATTTTTTTGGCCAGGCGGGGAACCCGAATCTCAAAGGGGTCGGCAAAGGGATTGGCCGCCGCCCCTACAAACATCTGGGGAGGACGGCTAATATCCCCGCCGCCCAGAAACTTGGCCTCATCGCGCATTAGCCGGACGGTTTGAGCCAATTGCATGGAGTCAAGATCGTGAACATTTTGCCCCTGGGCGCAGTCCCCAAAGCTCTGGTGATCTCCGGAAAGACAGAGGATATTATGGATGTCAAAGGCCGCCGCCCCTAAAATATCACTCTGCAGGGCAATGCGGTTGCGGTCACGGGTCACCATCTGAAGTACCGGCTCCAGCCCCATAAGTTTCAGGCGGATACAGGCTGCCAGGCTACACATACGGGTTACCGATGTCTGGTTGTCGGTAATATTAATGGCATCCACATAGTCCTTGATCAATTCTGCTTTTTCGCTGATCTTTTCCATGTCAGAGCCGCGCGGAGGGCCGCACTCGGACGTAACGGCTAAATGACCGGCGGCAAGAATCTTTTCCAGTTTACTAGGTGTCTTTACTTTCATCCTGCAAATCCTCCCTGACAACTTTTCGGGGTCCTCCGGCCCTGTCGGTGGACCAATCTTTCAATGCACTCAGCTTTTCATAATCATCGAATCTGTCCAAAGCCTTGAGGCGCTCGACGATCAGTTGCCAGGCACAGACGACATCCTTGTGAATCTCACAACTCCCTTTGGTCGAGCCGCCGCACGGACCGTTCAGAACGCGTTTGGCGCACCTGGAAATCGGACATATTCCGCCGGTACGCGCCAGAATACACTCGCCACACCCCTGGCACCTTTCCGTCCAGAGACCCCGTTCTTCGGTAACCCCCATAAAGACGGTGTTCACTCCGGGATAGACAGGGGTGGCGTGGTATTTTTCAGCCATGAACTGAACGCCGACACCGCAGGCCAGGGAGACGACAGCGTTATACTGATCGATGATATCCCGAACCTCTTCAAGGTATTCATGGTCACATTGCCGCTGCAGCGTACGCTCGTCGATCCGGACCGTCTGTCCCTGATTTAGAAAATGCATTCTTAAAACCGAAGCCAGAACAGCGACCTCCTTCTTACCCCCAGCCTCACAAACCGTGACGCATTCGTTGCAACCTAAAATGAGGATCTTTTCATGATCTTTGACTTCTTCTATGATTTCCTCAACAGGCTTTCTATCTGCAACAATCATATGACCTCTCTTTCATTTTTACTTTTACTCAATTCGCAATCTTAAATCACCAAACTTTTCAGGCAGCCTTATCAGCGGCCCGCTTAATCGGGTTGGGACCCAATTTGAGGATTCTTTCGTTCATTTCAATTGCGAATTGGGTAAAACGTAAACCTTCACTGGATGAAAGGTTGTACATCTGCACCCTTTCTCCACCGATATTAATGGTATCAAGAATCTTCCGGACCTGCTCCACCCGCTTACGGGCCCTTAAATTACCACTGTTAAAATGGCAGTCTCCTTCCATACATCCCACCACATAAACACCGTCGGCGCCCTTTTCAAAGGCGTGGAGCATATGCACGACATCGACTTTGCCGGAACATGGAACGAGAATGATTTTAATATTGGACGGGTATTGCAAACGCATCGAACCTGCCAGGTCCGCGGCCGTATACCCTCAGTACTTGCAGCAAAATGAAACAATGATCGGGTCGAAATCTTTCATAACATACTCCTCTCTATCAAGGATTAAGCCTTGCCCGGTCCTTTTACAAATTCGGCATTACATCAATCAATTAAATAACGCGTCAATTTTACACATAATCTGATTGTCCTCATACCAACTCAGCTCGATCGCCTTGGCCGGACATTCCGCCGTACAGATGCCGCAGCCATGACACAAGGCCTCATCGATTTGACTGACACCATCTTCATTTATCCTGGGCACGCTGTAAGGACACGCCCGGACACAGACCAGGCAGGCGGCACAGAGGTCGGCCTCGACCTTGGCGGTCACGGCAGATAACGTCAACCGGGGCTGGGACAAGAACGTAGTGGCTCTTCCAGCCGCGGCCAAGGCCTGGGAAATCGATTCGGTCAAAAGTTTGGGACTGTGGGCGGTGCCACAGACAAAAATACCCTCGGTTGCCATATCGACCGGCCTTAACTTAACGTGGGCCTCCATAAAATAGCCTTCCGCCGTCCGGGCCAGTTTAACAATAGAGGCGAGTTCCTCGGTGTCTTCGGCCACCATTCCGGCACTCAGCGCCAAAAGGTCTGCGCTGACCTGAATGGGACGGCCCAGAATATGGTCCGTAAATGTCACCACAACACCGTCTTCGGTCGCTTCGGCCACAGGGGGATTATCCGCCTCGAACCTTGAGAATATAACTCCTTTTTGCCGGGCTTCGGTATAGTACTCTTCCAGAAAGCCGTAGGTGCGGATATCCCGGTAAAGGATGAAGACCTGGGCATCCGGATTTAGATTTTTGATATGGATGGCATTTTTAACGGCGGCCTGACAGCAAATCCTGGAGCAATTGGGATTCTCCTCGTTGCGCGATCCCACACACTGTATCATGACCACCTGTTCCAGATCGTCGGCGCCCTGCTTTTTTAAATGATCGCCAAGCTCCACCTGGGTCATTACCCTTTGGTCCTGGCCATAGAGAAATTCTTGGGGACGGTATTCCGTAGCCCCGGTCGCCAGAATGACAACACCATGATCGATCTTTCTTTCGTACATACCCGGCCCAACCAGCACTTCGGTTGTAAAGTTCCCTTTGAAGCCGGAAAATCCAACGATGAGGGATCGGGTTAAAACCTGGATTTTGGGATGGTAATTCACCTTCTCAATCCGTTCTTTAAGATACTCGCCCACATCCATCCCTTCGATAGTGGCGACAAGACGATTGGCCATTCCACCCAATTTTTCTTCTTTTTCGACCAGAACCACTTCAAAATCCTGATCCGCAAGACCCAGGGCCGCATTCATGCCGGCGACGCCGCCGCCGACAACCAGCGCCCGTTGAACAACCGGAATCGTCTTTTCGTGAAGCGGACGGAGTGTCGCCGAACGCGCTACGGCCATGCGTACCAGTTTTTTCGATTTTTCCAAAGCTTTGGCGGGCTCATCCGAATGGACCCAGGAATCCTGATTGCGGATATTGGCGATCTCGACCAGGTATTTGTTGATACCACAGCTCACCAGCGTGTCCATGAAGATCCCCTCGTGGGTCTTGGGGGTGCAAGCCGCAACGACGATTCTGTTAAGGCGGTGTTCTTGGAGAATTTCCTTCATCTTTTCCAAAGAATCCTGACTGCAGGAAAACAGGTTCTGACCCGTATAGACGACATAAGGGAGCGTCTTGGCATACTCCTCGAGAACATTGACGTCTATAATACCGGCGATGTTGACGCCGCAGTGGCAGACAAAAACGCCGATGCGCGGTTCCTGCTGCGTTACATCGATTTCATCGGGAATCTCCACGCTTTTGGTCCGGGTGTGTCTGACCTCGTTCAAAAGCCCGCCGGCCAGGCATGCCGCCGCACTCGCCTCGCTCACGGAACTCGGTATGTCTTTGGGTTCCTGAAATACCCCGGACACAAAGATCCCGGGCCGCGAGGTTTCCACCGGCGCCTGGGGCCGGGTAACGGCAAAATTGTATTTATCCACTTCGATCCCCAGACGCTCAGCCAGTTTTTTGGTTGTCTCCGGCACCTGAAGCCCTACGGAGAGCACCACCATGTTGAACGTCTCTTCCTGGCGCGTACCGGTCTCATCCACATACTGCAATTGCAAATCGCCGGTCGCGGTCATCTCATTGATCGTGTGAATTCTCGCATTAACGAAACGAACCCCGGCGTTTTCTTTGGCCCTTAAGTAATACTTCTCGTAGTCTTTGCCAAAGGTTCGAATATCCATATTGAAAATGGCGCAATCCAGTTCTTCCTTGGAATGATCCTTGGCGATCATGGAATCCTTTATCGCGTACATGCAGCAGACCGACGAACAATAACCATTGCCGCAACGGTTGGTGTCACGCGACCCTACACACTGCAGCCAGGCAATCTTTTTCGGCTCGGATTCATCCGAGGGACGCACCAGGTGCCCCATGGTCGGACCCGAAGCGCTCAAAATGCGCTCAAATTCCAAACTGGTCACCACGTTGGGGTTGCGCTTGTAATGGTAAAATTCCTCAAACACAGTCGGATCATACGGTTCGGATCCGGTAGCCAGTATCACCGAACCCACGGCAAGCTCCAGTTCTGCGGACTGCTGGTCGTGAATCACCGCCTCGGCCAGACAGGCCTCGACACACTGCATGCACTCCGAACAATACCCGCAGTTCAAACAACGCGCTGCCTCTGCTTGACCCTCGGTCTCGTCGTAGCCCAGCTCCACTTCCGCAAAGTTGCCCTGGCGCTTTTCAATTGCCAGCTCGGGCATCTTGGCGCGTGCCTCCTTCGGTTCGTCTTCGGGAACCGGACGATACACCGGATCGGTTACCTCGGCCGGCTCACGGCCCTCGGCCAGGTCGCGGCCGTCCAGGTAACGCACCATGGACTCGGCCGCCTCGCGACCCTGGGCAATGGCGCCAATGGCCACCCAGGGGCCCGTCTGCAAATCACCGCCGGCAAAGACGCCCTCGCGGCCCATGGCATAGGTCACCGCATCGGTCTCGGCCGTGCCCCAGCGCGTAAATTCCAAACCGGTCACATCCTCGATGGACGCAAGGTCCGGACGCTGGCCGATGGCAGGGATCAACTGGTCGATTTCGATCTCGTACTCGCTGCCCGGAACCGGAATCGGACGTCGGCGACCCGATGAATCCGGCTCGCCCAGTTCCATGCGGATGCAGCGCAGCCCCTCCACCTGGCCGTCGCGCACCAAAACCTCCTGGGGCGCCGCCAGGTAAGTGATCTGCGTGCCTTCCTCCTCGGCCGCATGGATTTCTTCCTCCCAGGCCGGCATCTCGGCCCGTGTGCGGCGATATATAATGCTCACCTCTTCGGCGCCCAGACGAACCGCACTGCGAGCCACATCAATGGCCACATTGCCGCCGCCGATGATCGCAACGTTTTTGCCCACCGTCGCTGTGCCGGTTAAGTTCACCTCGCGCAGAAAATCAACACCCTGCCGCACGCCTTTGGAGCTTTCACCCGGAATCCCCAGCTCGATACCCTTGTGCGCCCCCAGGGCCAAATACACCGCCTTGTAGCCCTGATCGAACAGGTCGTCCACTGTCAGATCGGGCCCTAAGGGCGTGTTGGTTTTGATTTCAACACCCAGATTGGTGATCACCTCGATTTCCTGGTCCAGAACCTCCCGGGGCAAACGGTGCGCCGGAATGCCGACCCGCAGCATACCCCCGGCCTTGGGCAGGGCCTCGTAGATCGTCGACAGCACCCCCCTTTGTGCCAGGTGATACGCCGCCGACAGGCCCGCAGGACCCGAGCCGATGATGGCGACCTTTTCTTTGCGCGGCGCCGCACACTCAATCTCTATCTGGCGGCAATCAAACTGATCCGCAGCCAGGCGCTTCAAATCCCGGATCGCTACCGCATCGTCCACCTCCAGGCGACGACAGGCATCCTCACAGCCGTGGGGACAGATCCGACCCAACACGCCGGGCAGCGGCAGCTCCTCCATGATGATCTCAAGGGCCTCCTTGTACTTGCCCTCCTTGACCATTTGCACATATCCCTGAACATTCAATCCTGCCGGACATGCCGAACGGCAGGGGGCTTTGTCCGCCTTTTGTATGGCAAAGGCCCCAGGAATCGCCTGGGGGTATCTTTTATAGGCCGCTTTTTTGTTACAAAGGCCTTCATCGTACTCGTTAGGAAGCTCTACGGGACAAACCTTGACACATTCACCGCAGCTGGTGCACTTGTCCAAATCGATAAAGCGAGCTTCCTGCCACAGCTTTGCCGTAAAACGTCCCGGGTTGCCTTCAAGACTCAAAAGTTCGGTGTTTGTCAAAAGCTCTATGTTTAAATGCCGGCCGACCTCGACCAGTTTGGGCGAGATAATTCACATGGCACAATCATTGGTGGGGAAGGTCTTGTCCAACTGCGACATCATACCACCGATGGCCGAAGATCTCTCGACCAGGTAGACATAATATCCCGAGTTGGCCAGATCCAGGGCGGACTGCATGCCTGCAATGCCGCCACCGAGCACCAGCACCGAACCGATACTCTCTTTTCCAGGCTTTGCCGAGGGCGTATCTTTTACGTGGTTGTTCTTTTTTTCCATTTTTCTGTCCTTACATTCTCTCCATTATTTCAGGAAGTTTGTGTTCCCATCCGATGGTTGCAAGTAAGACTCCGCCGAATCCTTCCTGCTGCAATGTCTTTGCCATCTCCGATGCAATCCGGAGACACTCGCGTACCTTGTCAGGGGATTTCTGAATCCTTGTGATCAAGGCATCGGGAATGTCCACATGCTCAACATTGCGCTGAATGTAACGGGCCATCCCCAGGGATTTGAGCAACAACACCGTTGGAATTATTTTTATCTTCCCAAGGTCCACCCGCTTGATAAAAGGTTGAATGGCAGCAAGATCGAATAGAGGGGGGGTGACGAAGAATGTAGCGCCGGCATCGACTTTCTGTTTCATTTCTTCGACAACCAATTCAGGGGATTTACCCTTAGCGCCGGCATCGACCGTCGAGCCCACAAGAAAGCGGGGAGCTCCCGCAAGTTCAATGCCGGCCATATCTTTGCCTTCCTGAAGCTTTTGTGTCGCCCTCAATAATTCCAGCAGATCGATATCATAAACCGATCTGGCCTGGTGGTGGTCTCCATAGCCGGGCTCTTCTCCTGTGACCGCCATAACACTGGTGATACCGCAGCCGTAAGCTGCAAGGAGATCTGCCTGGATAGCGATGCGGTTCCTGTCCCTGCAATTAAGCTGCGACACCGCCTCCATGCCTTCTTTTTGCAGAATCACGGCACCGCCGAGAGAACTCATCCGCATGACGGCGTTGCTCATTTCGGGCACAACAAAGGCATCCACATTACCTTTGACCCGTCTGGCATTCGTCACCATCGTGGAGACATCGACTCCCTTGGGCGGTTCCATTTCCGCAAGTATGGCAAATTCCCCTGTCTCAAATTTGCGCTTCAATTGCATATTATTACCTCCGGGTTTTTAGAAAACGTACTTGAGCTGCACCTAAATCAAGCGATAATTAGACTGAAATAGCGGCTCAACCAGGTTCAATTACGATGTAGCAACAACCGTGCCAGAAAAATAATGCTAACAAAACATGTTAAAAAGTGTGTAATATCAATTGATTGAAACGGAGAGGTTCCAGCGGCAAGGTATTTTCAAGTTTGAATACAAGGAACTGTTGTGCCAATTTGGCATATGTGCTAAAGCAAATAATATTAAATCCATAACGTTATAACAAACTGTGCCGTTTTGGCATGGTCTGGTTTGGAGCATCAGATATGAATAACAGCATAATCCTGGTTGATGATGATCTTGATTTTCTCGAAACCCTGAAAAAGCGGCTGATCAACTCAGGGTTTAAGAATATTCACACTGAAGATGACCCGTTAAAAGCAGCATCGCTTTTTGAAAAAGGAGAGGTATTTGATATCGCCTTGATTGACATGACCATGCCGGACATGAACGGAATCGAATTGCTTGAAACAATCAAGACCATGAGTCCGAGGACCGAATGCATTATGCTGACGGCTGTAAACGATGCCCGCAATGCCGTGGAATGCATTAAAAAGGGGGCTTATGATTATCTTTTGAAACCGATTGCCCAGGAGGATCTTGTTTTTTCAATGCAACGCACCCTGGAGAGGAAGCGTTTACTCGATATTCTGGACATTGAAAAAAGTAAAACCCTGCCCCGGCTGATAAACCCGGAGCCATTTAAACCGATTGTTACCCAATCCCATAAAGTTCTAAGGATTTTGAAGGAAGCCGAGCTGCACGCCGGCAGTGATGTTCCTGTTTTGATTACCGGAGAAAGCGGGACCGGCAAGGAACTTGTCGCCAAAGCCATCCATGCCGCCAGCCCGAGGTCGAAATTCCCGTTTACGCCGGTAAACATGGCCTCTCTTACCGGCAGCCTGTTTGAAGCGGAATTTTTCGGCCACACCAAAGGCGCGTTTACGGGGGCGGAAAACACCCGTACAGGCTACCTCGAACACACCCATCGGGGCACCATGTTTTTGGATGAAATCGGAAACCTGACGTATGCGCTTCAGGGCAAACTGTTGCGGGTTTTACAGGATGGTGAATTTCTCAAGCTGGGGACCAGCAGCCGTCAGAAGGTTGATGTTCGCTTTATTGCAGCCACTAACGAGGACATGGACAAACTCATCGCCAAGAAGCTATTTCGCAAAGATTTATTTTACCGGATCAGGGTCGGATGGCTCCACCTGCCCCCCTTGAGGGCGCGGCAGGGAGATATCGGGTTGCTGGCAAACAAATTTTTAAATGATTTTTGCGGTCATTCAAATGATTGCGTGATTACGGAAGAGGCCATGTGTGTGCTTATGGAATATAGTTATCCCGGGAATGTCAGGGAACTTCAATCCATCATACAGTCGGCCGTCAACCTATCCCAGGGAAAGCCGATTTCCACAAATTTCCTTCCTGAACATTTGCAAGCGAAAAAACCAGTATTAAATTGCAAGGATTCTTCAGAATCTGAAGCCATCCTCCCCCTGACACAAGTTGAAAAAACGCTTATCCTCAGAGCTTATGAACAGACGGGTTGCAACAAATCCCAGACAGCCAAGCTTCTGGGCATCGGCCTCAATACCCTCAGGAGGAAGCTTAAGTCGTATGGGGTAATCTAACCCGGACAAGCCGGAAATAACAAATTACAATATCCAAATCTCAAATAAGATCAAAACCGAATGTTTGGAATTTTGAATTTTAGCTATTGTGATTTGTTTGTGATTTGTTTTTTGATTATTGTGATTTAACGTCGAACAGACTGAACATCGAACATCGAACGTCCAACGTTGAACATCGAATAATGATGTCGCTTTGCTCTACAATTTAATTTCATTCGTTTTTTTATTCACCATTCGATGTTGGACGTTCGATGTTCAATGTTCATCTTTTTAGTACACCTTCGACAGTCCATCCGGAGTAAAAATAACTTGGCGCTTATGCCTTTGAACCCTGAACCTAGAACCTTAGAACCGATTAGTTCTGTTTAGGTATGCAGGAATTTTTTTACCAATCGTCGCCATCCTACCTGGGGTAAGTTTCCGTAAATGTCATGGCCCAATTGACCGCCGTCGGCAGCCAGTGGGCCGGCTTCATCCTCTATCAGCCGGTACAGTCGATCTACTTCTTCACCGATAAAATCTTCGGTTTCATTGCCTATCATCAGATTTTTCAAATCCCGGCGCAGATTGTCGGCATGCACCCTCACAACCCAGCCTTCCGAGTAAGGATCACGACCGGCCAGACTCCCTTTGTCCCTCAGTTTGGGATTAATAGCGGTGACCACCCCGCTTACGGGCGAGAGTACCCGGGCTTTGTTAGAGCCCCGATTCATCAAAATATCAGACCGGTCTTGTTTGAGCTCTTTCCCCACAAGGGGGGCCTCAATCCGGTCAAGGGGGCCGAGCAGACGCAGTGCAAAATCGTCCAGGCCCACGCGGACTTCTGATCCTTCCTCCACCCGCAGCCAGGCATGACCCCGATGAAGGTAATATCCATGGGGAATCTTGAACCCTTCAATATCGAGAAAATCCACCGGCTGGACCACGGCATATACCGAGTACTGATCGTGAAAATATTGATCAAACTCGCAATTGCCGCAGCGGTACTCATGGGTGCAGGCCTTAAACTCAATCCGTTCTTTCATATGATGAAGGCAGGGCCGTTTCCATGGCGGCAGTTCTTTTAATTTTTCTTTCCAGAATACGATCCGGCCTCTTTTGCCCTTCGGGAGCAAGCCTTGTTGCCGAAGGTGCCTGTTCTCGTCGGAAACCCGTCGCATGGCTCTGTCAAATCGACAAGCTGTGCACTGGTAATCCGCCTCGCAAAGGCGGCGGCGCACCACCTGTGCCTGCATCCAGATGCAGGGCGAAATTTTATTTTTTAATTGGCTCTGCAAACCATTCGGTTTCATTTTCTGCTTCCCTTTTTATTGCCACTAAGACACCAAGGCACGAAGAAAAAATAGTAACTATATCCTTTGTGTCTTTGTGCCTTTGTGGCAAATAGTTTTAAGTTTTAAGAAACGCTTGGGTCAACTTGTTCCAGCCGAGATCAGGCAGGTTGCCGTAAATGTCTTCCTGCAGATAACCACCGTCAGCGGCCAGCGGCCCCGCAACCTCTTCGATCATGGTTTCAAGGTGGTTAACTTCAGCATTGATCCAGTCCAGACTGTCGGTATTGGTCATCAGCTGTTGCATGCTTTTCTTAATGTCAGGCGTTTGCACCATAAACAGCCAGCCGTCACCATAGGGTTCCCGGTTGGCTACCTCGGGGTTCTCTCTGACCTTGGAATTGACTTCCATGATGACGCCGCCGATGGGAGAAAGCACTTCGGCATTGTTATCTTTACGCCTCAAACCCCAGCCGGGTTTGCCCGGGTCCAATTGGTTGCCCATGAGCGGAAGATCGAGGGCATCCGCTTTGCCCAGCAGTTTGAGCGCAAAGTCATCCAATCCGATGCGTATGTATCCGCCGCTTTCAATGCGCGCCCAAGCATGACCGTTGTGAAAATAGTACCCCACGGGAACATCGAAACCTTTGACATTTTGTATTTCAAAGGGCACGGTTTTGGTCTTGGCGGCCCACACATCCTCGAAAAACTGGTCAAAATCACATGAAGCACACTCATAGTTATACGCGCAAAGTCGATGCCCAATGCGCTCGGTAAGGCTGTGCCGGCACACCCTGTCCATGTCCGGCACTCTACGCATAGCATCCTGCCAACTCATCTGTTTGCCTTTTTCGACCTGCTTATGCATGCCCAGATCATATTTGCAGGTATTGCAATCGTAATAATTGTTGCAGTTCTTGAAATTGGTGACTCCGGCCTGCATCCAGAGACAGGGATGGGTTGCTTCGGCGCGTTTTTCGGGTTTCACCATCCAGACCTGCCCCCCTAATACTGCCTGGATCTCCCTTTCTTGATCAAGGTCCTGCTCAGACCCCTTGCGATACGTGGAACCGAACCCTAAACGACTTCTGCGATCTTTGTTCCTTTTTTCTGCCATTTTTCATTCTCCTTTGCTTAGCGCTTATTTATTTTACTCATTTTTTCTTTTTGCTTTGTTGACATATAATAGCAAAGGTTGTGCCATTTTTTTACGATTTCGTTTTTTTCAATATAACTGCTTGTATTTAAACTTTTTTTATAAACAACGGCGCTGTCTGGAGTATGGTTGGTTGTTAAGCCGGGATGTGGTAATTCCCTACATTCATATTCAAGGCAGCGCATTGCTCTCGCTGATTTTAGATATTTTATCTATTCATATAAACCGGTTAGAGGCATGTTGCATTTTTCCTCAGTCAAGTCTTAATTTTCTACACACAAAGAATTACTTGGCATTAAAAATTGGTCATGCTACTAAATCTCGAACTATTATTCTGGATGATTTAAACTATGAAAAAAGATAGCAACGCCCTTCCCAAAAAAGTCCTTGTCGCCGACTGGCAGACTTTGACACGAACATTTATCAGGCCTGAAAACGACGCTGCCAGAGCCACGTTGATTAAGTACATGGAGCAAATCCTTTTCGGGCTGCATGATTTTCTCAAAAAACACGTCGGTTTTACCGAAGAGATCAGCCTCAAAGATTTAGCCGATAAGTTTACCGACACCCTGATCAGTGAAAATCCTGAAAAAAAACTTGCGGATGTCATTACGGACTTGATCGAAGTTATCGCGCCCCATGCGGTCAATGTCGCTTCACCCTATTTTGTGGGTCATATGACATCAGCCATCCCTTTCTTTATGGTCCATCTTAAAACCATAGTGGCGGCCTTGAATCAAAACGTTGTCAAAATCGAAACATCCAAAGTGGTTTCGGTTATCGAAAAACAAGTGCTGGCTAAAATCCACCGGCTGATCTATCAAAAAAGCGATGCCTTTTACCAAGAACATATCCAGAGTACTCAAACCACTCTGGGCTGTTTTATCGAAAACGGTACCCTGGCGAACCTCACGGCGCTATGGGTTGCCAGAAATTCTCTGCTTGCTCCCAAAAATGGCTTTGAAGGTGTGGAAAAGGAAGGATTGCAAGCTGCTTACCGTGCCTACGGAATCAAAAGGTGTGTCGTGCTTGTCTCCAAGCGGGGCCACTATTCGCTGAACAAGGCTGGAGGCATTCTGGGAATCGGCAATCAAAATATTATTGCTATTGATGTAGATAAAGATAATAAAATCGATCTGGATTGCCTGCAAAAAACGATCAGTAAAATTAATGACCAAGGGGGTAAAACCGCTATCTTGGCAATTGTCGGAATCGCCGGTACCACGGAAACCGGTTCCGTCGACCCGCTTTTTAAACTCGCCGAGATTTGTACTGCAAATAATATATACTTTCATGTTGACGCCGCCTGGGGCGGACCAACCTTAATGTCGGAAAAATACAGCCGTCTGCTCGCCGGTATAGAGCTGGCCGATTCTGTTACCATCGACGGGCATAAACAATTATATATGCCCATGACCTGCGGCATGGTCTACTTTAAAAATCCAACGATAATGGACGCCGTCACCTATCATGCCCCCTATATCAGCCGGCCCGGATCTGTTGATTTAGGCATAAAATCTTTGTCAGGGTCCAGGGAGGCAAACTCATTAATCCTTGATAGCGCCCTTAAAATTATGGGAAGCCGGGGCTATGCCCTGCTCATCGAACACGGCATAGAAACAGCTCGCGAATTTGCCGCAGAAATTGAAAAACGAGCAAATTTTCAGCTCGTTACGCGGCCCCAGCTAAATATTTTAACCTACAGATTATATCCTTCTGATTTAAAAGAAAAGTTTCTTAAAGGCGATATCGAGCGGCAAATCACAATCAACGAAAAGGTCAACACTGTCAACCACGAGGTTCAGCGCCTGCAAAGGGAAGCCGGCCAAAGTTTTGTTTCCAGAACAACATTACAAACCGAAGATTTTCCGGGGCATGATATTGTGGTGCTGCGCTGCGTCATCATGAATCCCATGACGAACATTGAGATTCTGCGGGACATCCTCGATGAACAGGAAGAAATCTACCAACAAGCCTTCCCAAGACTAGACCCTTCAACCTGAAGAACCCGGTCATCTGAATCAGGTTAAAACAATGGCTCTGCAAAAAGACCATTTATGGATGGACACTATCTAGCGGGTAGTCTGAATTTGATCTGCAAGGGGTTGTGATCGGAAGTTGTCACTGCAGTAGATATCGCTTCAAGGGGTTCCAGTTCTCGATAATATATATGGTCGACATTATGGCCAAAGATCAGACTTCGATTGTCATTCTTAAACGTTACTGCCTTTAGATTCAGGTGCCTGGCAGAGGCATCAATGACAGCCATACGCTTATCGCTCCAGGTGTTGAAATCACCGGTAACAATTAGCGGTCCCTGGTGTTTAGACAGTATGCGCTCCATCTGCCGCACTTGGGCGCTAAGTTGTGAAACAGACATGGTATAATTGATTAAGTGGAGATTGGCGACCAGCAGAAATTGATCCCCGCCGGATAGAGGATACATGGTAATCAAAATGTTTTTCGGTATTCTGATCAGCGGTTCTTTCTTCTGGAAAGTGCATACAAAGCTCGGTTCAATTTTCGAAGCGGTCAGCACACCGGCTTTTATATTTCTATATTCAAAGGCAATGGACATATCCCAGTTGTAGTGCTTTTTTTGTAACATGTTGCGAAATTCCTCTGTAAGATAAGCCTCTTGAATGATAAGCAAATCTTTTTCGCTGCAAAAACGTAGAAAATCAGACGTCCAGTCGCTTCTCGTTCCTTTCAGCACATTCCAAACCAAAAGACTGAAGCCGCCTGCATCGAGCTTGGCGGCCTGTTCTGAGGTTAAAGCCCTATGTTCCGCTAATCGGTCAGGATCACAGCCATTGGTTGTATGAACGGCATTAATATTGCCTCGTTGACTCATTACAGAATGCCGGTCCGGGATGTTGATACATCCGGAGAGTGTCAACAGCACCGGTATTGCAACAGCAACAATCAGTTTGCGCATTATGGCTCCATCGTCTATCCCGAATATCTCATAAAATATGCAGGCGAAATAGATTACAATATTTATGATGAGTTATAAGCCTAAACTCCTAAAGAAACAATAAAGAATTATAGCCATCAAGATTTGCTTATCCGGTTGCCAAGTTGCACCGAAAGTTTTATGAACTACAATAGCAAGCCAAACACGAAACTTTCTCTATTGGATAATAATCATGCCAAGATTATTTTTGCACCACTGCACTGCTTTTTTGCTAGTTGCGGCTATTGTATTAACTCCTCTGGGAAGTCAGGCTGATACAGAATTGGAGATCGAGCACCTGTTTGAGTATATTCAAAACTCCAATTGTACCTTTGTTCGCAACGGGAAGAAATACAATGCCCAAGAGACGCTGGCACACATTCAGAAAAAGTATGAATATGCAAAACTCCGGATAACGTCAGCCGAAGACTTTATCAAATACACGGTAACAAAAAGCAGCCTGTCCGGCCAACCCTATCAGGTACTTTGTGATGAACGGAAAATATTAAGTGCTGAGTGGTTCATGGCAGAACTTAAAAGGTTCAGGGGAAAAAATCTTAAGTAGTTCGAGAACCGGGGAGTTTGCGCTGTTAAATCCCTCTATGAATAATCGTATCTTAGGTCAAATGAACGTATATAAAGTTTCCTAAAGAAATTGCCGCGGCAAATAATGTGATGCAGTGCTCCGGACGCGTCTATTCTGGATTTGCGTGGCATATTAAATTTTTATCATAATCTAAAGCAGGGATAAAGTTATAACCGAATAGACGTACCCAAAATCTCACCAAAATTCTCTCTTTATTTACACCCCCATTCATAATATTCTATGTGAGTAGTGTAAATACCCTCTGTGCCAATGAAAGTGAGACACCTACCCCTTGATAAATTAGTGTAGG
>JACNIG010000442.1 GCA_014383215.1 Candidatus Desulfatibia vada
AATGACCGGCAGGCGTGCCCTGATCCCGTTGGCGTTGAAACTTGCTATTTTCATATTTACACTTCTTAAAATTACAGATAGTTATATGGGTCTGTTTTGGTTTTACTTGACATTACAAATTACTACGATAAATTACATGCAGAATAAGACTATCCACACAAACTTCTACCCCAATAATTAGAAAACGAACAACCGGTAACGGATAACGCTTAATCGAGCTTGACCCGATTAGTTTTCTAATGCGCATGTATTAAAAAGGCTATCCAATAATTGAATATCCTGCAACCGCAAAAGGGAGGTTACTATGGACAAAATTCTAAGAATCAATATGGGAAGCGAAAGTGGACCCCGGGCCAGTGAGGAGCCGGTAGGCGACTATGCCGGCTTGGGCGGCCGCGGTATGACATCGGCGATTGTCGCCAAGGAAGTGCCGCCGTTGTGCCACCCGCTGGGCAAGGACAATAAGCTGGTGATTGCCCCCGGGATATTGAGCGGAAGTGTCGCCGCTATGTCAGGACGGATTTCAGTGGGATGCAAGAGCCCGCTGACCGGAGGTATTAAAGAGTCCAACTCCGGTGGCCAGGGGTCTCAAGTGCTGGCTCGCCTGGGATATGCCGCTATTGTGCTTGAGGGCCAACCCAAGGATGACACCCTATACAAGGTGGTCATCAACAAAGACGGTGTGACCATAACTCCCGACAACAGCTTGAAAATGCTGGGTAACTACGATCTGATCGATAAGATCAATGCAGAATACGGCGACAAGGTTGCCTGTATTTCTATAGGGCAGGCCGGGGAGATGAAATTGGCGGCCGCATCGGTGGCCTTTACCGACATGGAGCAGCGACCGACCCGGCATGCCGGCCGCGGCGGTGTCGGCGCTGTCATGGGCTCTAAAGGCGTCAAGGTCATCGTGTTGGATGATACCGACATGCCGACAAGGTCCCCCAAGGACCCGGAAAAATTCAAGGAAGCCAACAAGGCGTTTGTCGCCGGGCTTAAAAAACATCCCATTACCGGTGAAGGCCTTCCCGGTTTCGGAACCAACATTTTAACCAATGTGATTAACGAAGCCGGGGCACTGCCCACTCACAATTTTCAAACCGGACGCTTTGAAGGTGCCGGCAATATCAGCGGCGAAACCCAGTCGGAGATCATGACGTCCCGCGGCGGTAAGGTAACCAAGGGCTGCCATAGAGGTTGTGTCATCCGGTGCTCGGGCATCTACAACGATAAAGACGGCAACTACCTGACCAAACGGCCGGAATACGAGACGGTTTGGGCCCACGGCGGCAACTGCGGAATCGACGACATGGACGCCATTGCCATGCTGGATCGCATGGACGACGACTATGGCCTCGATACTATTGAAATGGGAGCCACTATCGGTGTAGTCATGGAGGCGGGGCTGGCCAAGTTCGGCGATGCCGAAGCCGCCATCAATCTACTCAAAGAGGTCGGCCAGGGCACTCCCCTGGGGCGTATTCTTGGCAGTGGAGCCGCCGTAACCGGCAAGGTTTTTGGCGTTGAAAGGGTTCCTGTGGTCAAGGGCCAGGCCCTGCCGGCCTACGATCCGAGAGCGGTTCAGGGTATGGGAGTGACTTACGCCACCACCACCATGGGCGCTGACCATACGGCCGGTTATGCCGTCACCGCTAATATTCTCGGTGTCGGCGGTAGCGTAGATCCTTTGAAACCAGAGGGCCAGATTGAACTCTCCAGAAACCTCCAGATCGCCACGGCCGCCATCGACGCCACCGGCTTTTGCCTGTTTATTGCCTTTGCAATTCTTGATCAGGCGGATACCTTCCAGGCCATGCTGGATATGATCAGCGCATTTTCCGGCCAGGAACTCACCGCCGACGGTGTAGCTGCACTGGGGCAAAAGATCCTTACTGATGAAAGAGACTTCAATGCTCGCGCAGGCTTTACCAAAGAGCATGATCGGCTGCCCGAATTCTTTAAAAACGAACCGCTGGCGCCTCATAACGCAACTTTTGAAGTTAAGGATGAAGATCTCGATCAGGTCTTTAACTGGTAATAAAATCGCTGCGCGATTTTATACAACGTTCGCCTTCGGCGAACTTAAAAAAAATGCAGTTTCTATACTATTAAAACAATGGGGAACTCCGCATAGGGGTTCCCCATTATTTTAAGTCAAAGGTTTATGTTATGAATCCAAATCTTGAAAATGACCCTAAAGCTGCCCTTGGCTTAACCGTTGCAGAGGAACTGATCCCGACGTTTTATACGTTGCTCTCACAGGGATTTACAGTAAAAGTCAGGGTGGGATGCACCATGCGGGAACTACTGCTCCGGCAAATGGGTTTGAGTGTCGACTATCTTGAACAAAGAGTTCAAACCATTTTTTTGGACGGTAAAGCGGTGGATAACTTTGACACCGCGGTGGTCAGGCACGGTTCCACACTGGCCTTGTCGGCCGCTATGCCCGGACTGGCAGGGGCCACCTTGCGTCGCGGCGGGCCTTATGCGGCCATGCGCAGTCAAATTTCTCATGAGAAAACACAGGTCTCGGATAATGTTAAGGACGGCGAACTGGTGATGAAGCTTTTCAACCTGGTGGCTCGGGAACTGGGTCCCATGTTTCTTGCAAAGGGTGTGTGGATCAAAGGTAAGAACCTGCAGGGTTTTTTACAGAAAGCACCGGATTCTTTCCGGGCCGGATGTCGCGCCGCCGAATTGAACGGGCAACCTTTAGATATAGACAGCCTTGCCAATATCGAATGGGATCAGCAGGAGATCTTCGTAACAGTCAAGAAAACATTATAATCCGCTTTTTGATTCATAAATTAACCTAAAGGTTTCTTGTGTCAATGCCGATAAAGTCTAAATACTAACTGATAGTTGTGAAAAGGCAAACCTCTTGAGAGAGTGGGACGCAAAACCTCCGGCCCGGTATTGATGGGTAGCGGGGTTGCCCAACGACTGGATCAATTCGACGTTGAAACCCGTTCTTTCATTGAGAGAATGGGTTTTTATTTATAGCGGTTCTTGAACTGCACAGCGAGCGCATTCCCCGCAAGAAGCTTGATGGAGCGTAGCGGAAATCCCGCGCAGCGGGGCTGCGGGAATAGCGAGCGAATCAAAAAAGGGACAGAATTCCTTACAGTCGAAACTCCCTGTAGCTCGCTGCAGGGAGCTTCAAAACGCGCATCAAGAAGAAGGGAGAGCTATGAGACTAATGATCAGCAACAAAAATCAAAGTCTTAATTTTATTAAAAAGCAAATGGGGCCAGAAGGTGCGGTAGAGGAAAACAAAACAACCGGCGAAAATCAAAATCGCAATTTTGATTTGTCCGGTGATCCAAAAGACAGGGTTGAAATTTTAAGTTTTAGGAAAGAAATGGAATCCAATCGGGTTAGCCTTGAAACTGATGACAAGAACGCGGATGAGGTTAAAAAGTTGTTAAATTTAGCTATAAAACTGCTTAGCTCAGAAAACGATAAATCACGGCTTGCAAAGATATACGGTTTCAGGCAGGAGAATATAGTGAAACTATTTAGTGTTTAAATGTCTTTACGGATGGGCACTAGGTAAGGTTGCGTGACAACAAACCCAAAAAAATGCCATGAAGCTGTTTTATAAACTATTGATAATGCCTCTCTTATTGGTTTGTATAGCGCCTTTTTTCATAAAAGGTCCTGATAACCGGCCTTTAATGACGCTGGACAAAATTAAATTTTTAAACTTTTCAATACCACAGCTTCCCAGCCTTACTGAACTCATACTTCCAGGGGTCAGCACAAGAGGAAATACAGCTATTCCGGCTTGTGTGGAAAAAATAAAAGTTTACAAATGGAAGGACAGGGACGGCATCTGGCACTTTTCCGACCATAAAAACCCTGACGGGCCCTGCGAAGTATTCTACCTGCCTGCCGGTGACAATTTGGCAAGCCCAAACGATTCCACCAATTCAATCGGTGAAATAAAAACAAGCATACAAAAACATCTTTCCAAAATTAATGCAAACCTCCCCTCTACAAAGGTTCCTTTGACCCTGCCTTACACAAGTGCCGCAGAGCTTATTAAAGAGGCACAGCAGGTGAAAAAGCAGATCGAAGATAAATATAAGGCGCAGAATTCCCTTTTAAA
>JACNIG010000165.1 GCA_014383215.1 Candidatus Desulfatibia vada
CTGTTCTTTCTTTACGAGCCCTTATACACGAGTTCACACGGTTTAAAAAAAGATCATCCATGCAGCGACCATAAGAGACAACTTCTCGACCCCTGAAACAAATAAAAAGGATAATCATATGTTCCGAAATTTTAAAATGGTTTCGCGGGTTGTTTTCGGCCGCAATTGCTTTGACCAGCTTGACGACATTCTTTCTGAAAAGCGCAATAAGACCGCTTCTTTAATGGTTTTTCTGATTGACGACGTATTTATGCAAAACAAGCTGGCCCAGCGGATACCGGTTCAGGACCAAGATCTTGTTCTCTGGGTCAACGTGGACGATGAACCCAAAACAGAGTACGTCGACGAACTGACAAACAAAGTCAAAGCTTTTTGTTTAGAAATCAGCCCAAACCATTTACCCGACGGTCTCATTGGCATTGGGGGCGGAAGCACCATGGACCTTGCCAAAGCGGTTTCGCTGATGCTCACAAATCCCGGTTCCTCTGCTGACTATCAGGGCTGGGACCTTATTAAAAATGCTGCAGTCTATCACGTCGGCATCCCCACCCTTGCGGGCACCGGCGCCGAAGTATCGCGCACTACGGTTCTTTCCGGCCCCGAAAAAAAATTAGGCATCAATTCCGACCACACTGTCTTTGACCAAATCGTGCTCGACCCTGAATTGATCGCCGGCGCGCCTGCAGATCAGCGTTTTTATACCGGTATGGACTGTTACATACACTGTGTGGAGTCTTTAAACGGCACCTTTTTGAACACGTTCAGCCAGTCATACGGTGAAAAGGCGCTAAGTCTTTGCCGCGAGGTCTTTTTGGACATGGTGCCGGACAGCGATGACAAATTGATGATGGCCTCCTATTGCGGCGGCATGAGCATCGCCTATTCGCAAGTCGGCATCTGCCATGCGCTTTCATACGGTCTTTCCTATGTATTGGGACTTCATCACGGAATCGGCAACTGCATTGCTTTTGACTACCTTGAAGAATACTATCCCGAAGGAGTTTACGAATTCCGGCAAATGATGGAAAACAATAGCATCAAACTGCCCAGAAACCTTGCGGCCGATATGACAAACGGCCAACTGGATAAAATGGTTGATGTCGCTCTGGTACTTGAACCGCTGTGGGAAAACGCTCTGGGTAACGGTTGGAGATCAATAATGACCAGAGACCGGATCAGGGAACTTTATCAACAAATGTAAATGAATTCGAATAAAATCGAATTCATCAAGTGTTTGGTGTTTAGTATTTTGTGTTTTGTCTGAAATATATGCCGATATACATCGTTTGCTATATTACTAAACACTCTCGTAAAAAGTTACGAATTCAACTTTCGTGCAAAGGGTATCTTCTCAATAAATGGAGGCTACCGGTAATGAAATTTGAAAATGGCTGACTGTTTGAACGCATTAGTGAGTGTTAAGAAAAAACAGCAACTATCTGATATCTTCATAAACAATAGAGACGTAATAACCATAGATCATTCTTATTTCAATGTTATGGCCCTGTTTTTTCTTTAGACTCACTTTTGCGTGAGTTTCAGACGTTTTCAAATTTTATTACCGGTTGCCGCGCCACTGACCAGAACTTATTGAAAAGTTACTGCAAAGGAAAATACCATAATGAGATTACCCTTAAATATTCAAGCAAAGATCCGGAAAATCTTAAAAGTACTCCATGCGCGAACTCTTTGCTGTCTGCGCTTCAAGGTCTATTTGGGAAAACACCTGTCAAGTGTACCAACCCGAAGCATAATCTTCTTCCCGAGTCATAATAACGTTCTCAGCTGCGGTCTTACCGGAATAGTTTCATATAAAAAAGTAAAGAGCAAAGATGAGCCTGTCACTGTGGAATCTTTGAATGCCATCTTAATAAAAATCGAGGACCTCAATTTTACCAGTTGCAAAAAAAGTGAATTAAGCTTTGACAACGCTTACCTGGGCGGAAAAGCGCTGATTGAATCTCTTTGGCAATCGGTCCGCACTTTAAAAACAGAAGACAATTTTTATAATGTATTTATAAGCAAAAAAATCCAAAACGAACTTGCCGAATTTTCCGAGCGTCTGGCCGCAATCATTGATACTGAAGCAAAACTTCTCAGTGATCAAATGGGACACCTTGAAATTGATGAGGTCGACACTCTATCCCGACGCATTGACGATCTAAGAGATATTCGATGGTGTCTGACCAAAGAGATCATCGAGAATATTAAAAAAATTGAAAATCTTTTCGATACAAAAAAACAGCCTGATCCTTATTGTCTAAAAATCTTCAAACAGATTAATGCCGTGCTGAACAGTATCGACCGTCTTGAGGTAAGGGGCCGCGATTCAGCAGGTACCTCTCTGATGTTTATGATAGATGGTGCCGAATATGAAAGATTCAATCAAACCATTAAAGAGGAAAATCTTTTTGAGCAGTTCAAGGAACGCTCCACAGAAGATGTTCTGGTTAACCGGGATATCAGTTTGCACAAGACTACAGATCCAAATGGGCAAAATCTCGTTACGCTGGCCCTGACATACAAGATCGCCGCAGAAATCGGAAGCCTTGGAGATAATGTCAATTTTCTGCGCAAGCAGATCAGACAAGATGATATTCTGCAGACGCTGGTCACCTTTCCCCGCAAATACCATACGGTTTCCGCCCATACCCGTTGGGCTTCAGTAGGGGCCATCACTGAACCCAACTGTCATCCTGTCGACAATAAAACCATTAAGGGCGTTGCTGCAAAAAGCGGCATCATGCATGTCTGCCTGAACGGAGATATCGATAATTATCAGAAATTACAAAAAGAACTTGAAAGTCAAAACGTTTACATCCCTGAAGATATAACCACCGACACCAAGATAATTCCGCTTCAGATCGACAAGTATATTCAAATGGGTCACACAGTAGAAGAAGCCTTTCGTCTGGCTGTCAATGACTTTGAGGGCTCCCATGCCATATCCATGCATACCGCCATGGCCCCCGGCAAGCTGTTTTTAGCCCAGAAAGGCAGCGGTCAAGCCATTTTTGTAGGTATTGCCGCCGATCATTATATACCGTCTTCCGAAGTATACGGATTTGTTGAAGAGACATCTTCTTTCATTAAGATGGACGGAGAAAAGGAAGTAGAAGGGCGCACCGGTAGAACCCAGGGGCAGATTTTTATTTTAGACCAGGAATCCACCGGAGGGATTGACGGTATTAAAGCCATGTTTTATGACCAAACCCCGCTGGAGCTTGGAGAAGAAGATATCAAGCATACCGCAATCACGTCAAGAGATATCGATCGTCAGGAATATCCGCATTATTTTTTAAAAGAAATTTCGGAATCGCCGCTTTCGGTTGAGAAAACCCTTCTGAACCGCTGGAAAATAAACCGGAAGAATCAATATGTCATCACTCTTGATGAAAAAACATTCCCTCAAGTTTTGCAAAACGCACTGGCAAGCAAAAAGATTCGACGAATTTATTTTGTCGGGCAGGGGACTGCCGGAGTCGCGGCCCTGGCATGCGCTAATATTTTTAACTATTACTTGCATGGTTCACCCTTTAATATCAATGCGCTCAAAGCTTCGGAGCTCAGTGGGTTTAAGCTTAATGAACAAGATGATGCCGCCAGCATGGCCGATGCTCTGGTAATTGCTATCAGCCAGTCCGGCACCACAACGGATACAAATCGCACCATGGAAATGGTCAGAGAACGGGGGGCTTACACCCTGGCCATCGTTAACCGCAGAGACTCGGATATTACTTTCAAAGTGGACGGTGTCATGTATACCTCTAGCGGACGGGATATTGAAATGTCAGTGGCGTCTACAAAAGCATTCTATTCCCAGATCGTGGCCGGTGCTGTTCTGGGTCTCAATATTGCCGCTTTGCTTGGCCTTAGAAATAACGACTTTATAACTGCGGAAATCAAGCAGCTGCTTAAACTTCCCGTGCATATGAAAAAAATCCTTACAATGCTCAGTAGTATTGAAGACTCGGCCCAGCGACTGGCTGCCACCAAGACATACTGGGCGGCCGTGGGCAGCGGTCCCAATAAGGCCTCTGCAGATGAAATCAGAATTAAGTTGAGTGAACTTTGCTACAAAACGATTTCATCGGACTTTGTTGAAGATAAAAAACATATTGATCTTTCATCGGAGCCGTTGATCATCGTCTGCGCTGCCGGAACAAGGAGTAATGTCATTGGTGACATCATCAAAGACACCGCCATTTTTCAGGCTCACAAAGCCACACCGATAGTTATCGCCAACGAGGGAGAAAACCGCTTTGCTCCCTATGCCGCGGATGTATTTCACGTCCCTGTTGTCAGCGAGCATCTTGCACCGGTTCTCAACACCCTGGTGGGACATATCTGGGGATATTATGCTGCTCTGGCCATCAACGGAGGGTCAAAGTTTCTATACGGATTCCGGCAAGATGTGCAGAACACCATCGACGACTATGCCGCCAGGGACCTGGATGTGTACGAACTAATTTTAGAAAAATCATTCAGAGAAAAAATCGCTTCTTTCTACACAGAATTCAGAAGGAAAAAAGCCCAAAACAGTTTTCCAGCCGCCATTGGACTTGAAGCGGCTTCGGATTTGACCCTGCTGCTTAAATATCTGGCCGGAAGGCTGCCTGTTGCTGATTTTGAAATCGACTTCGGCAAAAAGGGTACGGCGCTGAACATGCTTGAGGCCCTGCTTGAGTGTCTGGGGGAATCGATCAACTGTCTGTCCCGTCCCGTGGATGCCATCAGGCATCAGGCTAAAACAGTCACTGTCGGAACGAGCCGCATCAGTGAAAAGGTCGAGGGCATCCTGTTTGACACATTGGCCGCTTACAATATCAGTACCTCTCAGCTAATCAACAGAAATATTCTCGTTGTTAAAAATCTGCAGCCAATCATCGACCGTATCAACGGTGCCATCTTTTATAAAATCGACGGTCTGAACCTTCTGGGCGAGCTTACCGAACAAACCACCATTGAAATTATCAAGAAAGCAGGCGTGCTGGAACCGATTCCTTCCCGGGTGGAAACAGACAATATACTCAAAGGCACCAAAAGAATCATTGTGCAAGAAGGTAATGTCTATATCGGCAAAGGCCGCAAAGATGATCGCAGTATTATCATTATTCCGCTAATCTCCGACTCTCCTGCCAAGGCCAACATGATCGAATATATCCTCTTGTTAACTATTGCTTTTAAAGAAAATGTGCCCCTCGCGGTTAAGATAAAGGCTCTGGGCGGCAAGCATGAGCGCATCAAAAATATTGTTCAGGAAAACAGCATCATATGGGACGATCAGCATCTTGAACTTGTTGAAATACATAACCTTTTTGGGATATCGGCGGAAAAAATCGGGGAATATATTGCCTCCAGGATCAACGGCTCTGCGCATACCTCTTGAGACCTTTAGAATTTTCGAGAGGTGAATTACGTGCGAGTTGCTGCATGCTCCAGTGCCGCCCGGATAAACTCCCTGAACAGCGGATGGGGATCCATGGGCCGGGATTTAAATTCCGGATGGAACTGACAGCCTAAAAACCAGGGATGGTCCCTTACTTCTATCATTTCTACCAGCTCGCCGTTGGGCGAAGTACCGCTGACAACAAGCCCTTTCTCTTCGAGCACCGCTTTATAAGCATTGTTGAATTCATACCTGTGACGATGTCGTTCTGAAATCTCTGCCACACCATATGCCCGAAAAGCAGACGTTTCCTTTTTGATTATACAAGGATAGGCGCCCAGGCGCATGGTGCCGCCCTTGTCTGAACTTACATCCCGCCTTTGAATGCTTCCGGTTTTATCATCATACCACTCAACCATTAGATATATAACCGGATAAGGCGTATCAACATCAAACTCCTGGCTGTGAGCACCGGGCATCTCGGCAACGTTGCGTGCGAATTCGGCCACTGCGATTTGCATTCCAAGACATATGCCAAAAAATGGAACCTTGTTTTCCCTGGCATATTTTGCGGCACAAATTTTTCCTTCAACGCCTCGTGCTCCAAACCCGCCCGGTATCAGTATGCCGTCAGCATCTACAAGCAGCTGACTGCAACTTTTATCGTCGATTGTTTCTGAATCAACGAAGGTAATATTCACCCGGGCGTCGTTGGCAATACCGCCATGGGTTAAGGCTTCATTTAAACTTTTATAAGAGTCTGTCAGGTCGACGTACTTTCCAACCAGGGCGATGTTAACGGAATGTTTGGGTGCTTTCACACTTTGGACAAGCTGTTCCCAATCTTCGAGTACAGGTGCTCTTGTCCAAATATTGAGGAGTTCTACAATCTTATTGTCGAGTCCCTCCTTGTGAAATATCAGCGGAACCTCGTAGATACACTCCACATCTTTGGCCGTAATCACCGCATCCACGCTGACATCGCAAAAAAGGGCTATTTTGGACTTGATCTCTTTCGACAGGTACTGGTCCGTCCTGCAAAGAAGGATATCCGGCTGAATACCAATACTGCGAAGCTCTTTGACACTGTGCTGCGTCGGTTTTGTCTTAACCTCACCTGCAGTGGCAATATAGGGAACCAGCGTAAGATGGATATACAAAACATTATCCTTGCCCGCATCAGCCTTAAATTGCCGGATCGCTTCCAGAAAGGGCAAACTTTCTATATCGCCGATGGTCCCGCCGATTTCCACAATAACTACATCGACGCCGTCGGCTACAAGCTTAATGCTGTTTTTAATCTCGTCGGTAATATGCGGAATCACCTGGACCGTCCCTCCCAGATAATCTCCCCGGCGCTCTTTGCTGATAACGGAATAGTATATCTTCCCGGTGGTAAAATTGTTGTTCCGACCAACTTTAGCATGCGTGAAGCGCTCGTAATGGCCTAGATCCAAATCGGTTTCGGTACCATCGTCCAATACATAAACCTCACCGTGCTGGAAAGGATTCATGGTTCCGGGGTCAACATTAATGTATGGATCAAGCTTCTGAATCGTTACCGTAAGCCCGCGACTTTCGAGCAGCGTTCCAATGGCTGCTGAAGCAAGTCCCTTGCCAAGGGAAGAGAGTACGCCGCCCGTCACAAAGATAAATTTCGTATTAGAAGCCATATGTACCTCGGTATTACCCTACATAAAATCGCGCAGCGATTTTATTATTCGTATATTTTCTTGAACTCTTCAATCGTCTTTTGAACCTCATTCAGATCCTTTTCAGCACCCTGCTCCGATCTTTTAGAGGCATCCGGCAGATAGATCGATTTAAGATGATCAATATCAAAAATATCTTCAGGAAAAATTGGTTTCGTTTCGATATTTTGGACCTTAATTTCGCGCACCAAAATGTCATCGCGGTAAAATTCAACCCGCATCGGATACCACATCTTATTCAATGGCTGCCAATCAAGGTAGCGAACTTCAAGGGTGTCTTCACGGTTTTCGGCAGTTTTGCCGGTTATTATCCAGCGTAAGGGTCTGAATGTATCTTTAGTCAGCCATATCTGAGGAACCGTTTCATCCGGATAATGCGCCCCCACTACATAGACGGGTTGGCCTTGAAAACGTCCCAGACTTGAAACATTTACGTCCACTCCATGGAGGAATAATTTTTCTTCCAGCAGTACTCTTGAATTGTAAAGAAAAATATCCTTATAACGGCCATAGATGGTTTCAGATGCAGCGACAGCCTTCCCGTCGATAACCGTTAAGGCCTCACCCTTTGACAACACATGAATCCTTTGAACGTTTTCAGAAATAATGTCCGAACGGAACGTTTCCGGAAAAATGTACTTTAAGGTTTCATCAAACTCCAGGCCGCCTTGGCGGTTATTATCATAAAGGAAAAGCTTTTGAGAAATCAAAAGTCTTTTTGATTTACCTAAATTTTGTATCATTAACTCCAGCAGATGGGGGCCCTGAAGTACGTAGGCATCAGCCTGAGCAATAAACCATACAACGTTAACCAGAAACAATAAAAAACTGACCTTTTTATTTATTTTGAAACATTCCATCAAATGAAGAATCCACACCTTGAGAGCATATAAAAGATGAACGTCGAACATCGAACATCGAACGTTGAACATCGAATAATGTATTCTACCATTTATAATAAAGACAAAGCGACACGCGGCGCAAGCGCCTGCGCTGCGCGAGCGCCTTCCACATTCGACGTTCGACGTTGAACGTTCGATGTTCGATGTTCAAATTGTTGCATCTGAAATTACGACTAAACCTTCATATCATGTTGAAATTACGTGTACAGGTCAGGAGTTCTGAATTTAGTGATTCAAACTTCCAGTTTATAAGTGTTGAGTTACAATATCTCCTCGGCAAACATAGCGCCATTGCCGAGTTCCTCTTCAATTCTGATGAGCTGGTTGTATTTGGCAACGCGGTCGCTGCGTGACATGGAGCCCGTCTTTATCTGACCACCGTTTACACCGACCACAAAATCGGCGATAAATGAATCCTCGGTTTCGCCGGATCTGTGGGAAATTACGGTTGTGTAACCGGACTGCTTTGCCATTTCGATAGCATCTAATGTTTCCGTAACCGTTCCGATCTGATTCAACTTGATCAGGATGGAGTTTGCTATGCCCTCCTCAATCCCTTTAGCGAATATCTCAGGATTGGTAACAAAGATATCATCACCAACGATCTGGATCGACCCTTCCAGCCGGTCGGTCATCAAACCCCAGCCGGTCCAATCTTGCTCGGCGAGACCATCCTCTATGGAAAGGATAGGGTATTTATCGATTAATTCCTCATAATAATCGATCATTTTTTCGGCGGTGAGCTTTCTATTTTCCGATTTTAGAATATACTGTTTATTTTTGTAAAATTCACTGGCAGCGCAATCCAAACCAATACCAATATCACTGCCGGGTTTGTATCCGGCAGTTTTAATTGCCTTAATGATAAACTTTATGGCCGCCTCGTTGGATTCAAGGTCAGGTGCAAATCCGCCTTCATCACCCACGGCAGTATTGAGTCCTTTGTCCTTCAACAGCTTCTTTAAACTGTGAAACGTTTCCGCTCCCATCTGTACAGCCTCTTTAATTGACTTAGCGCCAACGGGTATGATCATGAACTCCTGTATGTCCAGATTGTTGGCGGCATGGGCGCCGCCGTTGATAATATTCATCATGGGAAGGGGAAGGCATCTGGCATTTATCCCTCCTAAATATTTGTAAAGGGGCAATCCATATGCTGCTGAAGCGGCTCTGGCAGCTGCCATTGAAACGCCTAAAATTGCATTGGCTCCAAGTTTTGACTTGTTTGGTGAGCCATCCAGTTCAATCATAAATTTGTCAAAAGCCATCTGATCGGCAGCATCCATACCTTTCACAGCAGGAGCAATTTTTTCTCGTACATTTGTTACTGCAGTTGCGACACCTTTGCCGCCGTAGCGCTTCGAGCGTTTGTCTCGAAGCTCTAAAGCTTCACGTTTGCCGGTGGAAGCACCAGAAGGGACTGCAGCCCGTCCAACAGCACCGCAGGCAACAATGACATCCACCTCAACCGTAGGATTGCCTCTTGAATCGAGAATTTCTCTTGCAATGATATCAACGATTTCAGTCATGGTTTCCTCCCTTTTTTAATGAATTAATATTATATAGAAATTTACAATTGTTCAAGCAGCACCTCTGCGATTTATGAAGTCACGACAGCGATTGTATAACTTGACAAATCGGCGACAAATGTTACTCTGCTAATGGTTTTATGTCAAGCACCGGGCTTGTCTTAGATAAGTTATAAGGGTTATTATGCGAAATACTGACCTATATTCCAATGCCCATATAGTCGTTGCGGCAATTCGGGTTCTGGCCCACCAAAAAAATGCTCCACCTTCTATTGAAGACGTTTGTCAAACCCTATCTTTCTCTTTGGAGCAAGGAAATTTCATATGCAATAAGCTCGAAGAAATGCAAATCATAGAGATAGTCGAAGGTTCCTACGGAACCAGACTCTTTATTAAGAACCATTTGAAAATAGAAGACATCCCCAGAGGCGACAAAGTAAGTGGGCTGGAAGAAGAGCTTAAGAAATTCCAGAGTTCCAGAAAGAATTTTACGAAAGAAATTGAGTCTTTCCAGGCCAAACAGGCCAAAAAGCAAAAAGATCTTTTCGCAGAACTGGAAAAGAAACTCAAACAAGGAACCGACCCAAAATAAACATCGCCTGGACAAGTCCCGAAAGCGGAGCAGACCGAAACTAAAAACTATTTGCCACAAAGGCACAAAGACACAAAGGATTTTTTTTTATTCTCTCTTAGTGTCTTGGTGGCAAGAGAAAAAAGTTCTGACACAAAAACACAAAATTCACAATTAAGAGACTAAAATCAGATCTCTTTATTATTCTCCTATGATGGTTATTTCAATGCTCCGTGTGCGGGCGCGGTTGTCGTGGTTGATGGTCACTACCTGCTGCCAGGTTCCCAGCTTCAGTTGCCCGTTCCTGATCGGCAGTGCAATGGATGGACCCAGCAGGGCGGCCTGAACATGACTGTGCCCGTTACCGTCATTCCACGCCTTTTCATGTTCGTACTCCATGCCGGGCGGCGCCAGTCTGTTTACGGCCCGTTTCAGATCTTCTACCACACCGGGCTCGAACTCGATCGTCGTTAGCGATCCGGTCGACCCGACCACCGTAGCGCAAAGGACTCCGTCTTTAACATTCGAAGCTTGTATCAGGCGTTTCAGCTGTGATGTGATATCGCGTATATCCGGACCTGTCTTTAAGTCAACCTCTATGGCCTCGAAAAATATTGATACTGGCTTCATTTCTAAACCTCCCTCCTCCTATAGCGATTCTCATAATAATGTGCCGATTGAACCGCTGACTTTACAAATTTTCAGTAAGCCGCCGGATGATTTCGTTTAGATCGGGAAGCTGTCTGAACAAATTAGAGCGCGTTAAAGCGAACATCATCAAGATGCTCCCATTAAATGAGGAAATTCATATCCCGGCAATGTATACTTAAGGCCATAGCAATGTTCGCTTTTACGCGCTTTTATTTGTGAGTTCTTGCCGATTTAAACGAAATTGTCCGGCGGCGGAAACGGAACGTATTTTTGAGAACCGCTATAACCTATCGGAAAATTCGAAATTCGAGATTATAAAAGATTTAAGTTCCAATTCCAAAGTCCGGGCCTTTTTTTCAATTTCACTCCCTTGGGCAAGGGCTCAATCAGATGTACGAAAAGACTGTAACCTGCTTTCTGAAGCAAATCCTGATTGACCCTAATGTCCAGTTCCCAGTTGGGGAACATCCAATAGTCTGAACCATATTGCCTAACCCAGGCTTGCTCGCCCTTGGGGCTGGTAAACGACCGCCCGGTTTTCATGTTTTCCGCAAGTGCACGCGATACACATAATGGCCAGTTGCCGGCTGTAACGATACCTACCGGCAGCGGGCTGTACTTGGGCAGCAACAAACAATCCTCCCGGCCCAGTTCCGGGCTGACGATGACCCCGTTAAATCCCAGAGATACCAGGCTGTCAACAGCCAGAGGATTGGCGATGTTGCAAAACGGGCCGGCCCATAAATTCAAACTTTTGGCCCTGGTGAAAAGCGCAATCTGCCAGGGGGTATTAAGGACAAAATTCCGTCCTCCCTTTTTAAGGACAAAATCGACAACCCCCTTTATTTTGGTCTCATCTTCAGGCCAGATCACAGGCGGCAGCCACCACCAAAGTTTGGACACAAGGCTCCCGGGTATCCCCACCGGATTTTTGATCGGCAGCCAGATCCCTGTTCGTCCCCGAAGCTTTTTGTTGCCAATCTCTCGGTATACCTTAAGTTCAAAGGCTAAGGATCGTTTTCCGGATCTTTGCGGCAGCCTGGCACGAAAATTTGAAGCATCTACCCGCGACTTTGGAATTTTGTTAAGCTCACCTTCAAGCACCGTCAACATATTCTCAAGTGTTTTATCGCGTCTGTCCGTTAAAAATACCGGAGTCCCCTTGGCAGGTCTTTTTTTCGATAAACTTTTTAAAAACAAGCGCCCCTTTTTGGGAACGAACCTGCGGACCTTGCTTTTGCCGTGCCACTGCTCATCCTCATAACCGATGCGCAGGGTATCGCCGCTTAAAAGTTCCTCTCTGGCAATAATAAACGGTTTTTCTTTCGTCCCTTTTATGTTTCCAACAAGCAACCCGGAGCCGGTTTGTACGTCAACTTTGACCGGACTTTGAGGTCTTTGCGACAAGAAATTATAATGGGTTCCAACACGCCCCAAAGCCCCGGCAAGGAGTTGCAGGGCCGCTTTTTTCATTTTGGGATCGCTCCCCTGGTCTCTTAACATCCGGTAGGCCTGGACCGTATTAAAAACGTAATGGGGGCCTTTTTTGCGGCCTTCAATCTTCCAGGCCCGCACTTGGGGAATGGACAAAAGAATTTTGACCAGCACATCTATGCTGAGATCCTGGCAGGAAAAAAACTTTTCGGTTTGCCTGCCCTGCGTATAAAGCCGGCGGCAGGGTTGTACGCATCTGCCCCGAAGACCGCTTTTACCGCCCAGATAGCTGCTCCAGTAACACCTTCCGGAAACCCCGTAACACAGGGCACCGTGGATAAATACTTCCAGATCCAACCCCTTTGGACAGGCCAGGGCCATGGCCTTTATCTCGTCTATGGAAAGCTCCCTGGGGATAACGATACGGTCCACATCAAGTTTTTTGCCCACAAGTTTGAGGGCTGTTTGAAAGCTTACGTTCGCCAGTGTCGATAAGTGCAGCCCCCCTTCAAAACCTGCCTGTCTGGCCAACTGCACCATGGATAGGTCCTGGATGATTATAGCGTCGGGTTTCACCCGTTTTTTCAATTGTTCCAAAAATCGACCGGCCTGATCCAGATCGTCGGGCTTTAACAGTGAGTTTAATGCCACATGGACCTTAATCCCTTTGTCACGCGCCATCTGCGCCAGGGGTACCAGTTCCTCGAGTGAAAAGTTCTTAGCTTCCATGCGGGCCGAAAAGTGCTTCAGTCCTAAATATACGGCGTCGGCCCCGGCCGCCAGGGCCGCCAAAAAGGAATTTTTTTTCCCGGCCGGAGCCAGAATCATAGGATGTGAGGATTTTTGGGCTTCATGTTTCATAGATTCAATTTCAATTTCTTATCAATTCCATTGACCTTTATCTGGCACATCTATATTTAAACTTTAAAACAACCGGCTTTACAAACAAAAAGATGATTAGCACAATTTTAAATAACAACCAACATCATACATGCAAAAAACGTTCTCGGAACATTGAGTTTGTCAGAAGTTTATGTCTGCCACCGCAAATATCTCCAACCATTAAAAAGACAGATATGCCGCGCCTTGACTGGCACTGGGCGATCACATATGCTTTTCGCCATGGTTTGTCTCCTTTGCTCTATCGCACTTTGGGAAGGTTGATTCATAATTTTTCGAGTATAAAAATGATCCAGGGGAAAGTATCAGACCCCAATCTACCGCCGGGAATTAACCAAGATTGGTTCAACATGCTTTTTGATAGTTACATGAGTACTCTGAGGCGCAATTCTCATATTCAATCAGCCCTGAAGGAGTTGGATGAGACTCTTGCAGATATCGACATTACATGTATTATATGGAAAGGAGCCGCTTTAATCAATGGCGTCTATCCAGATATCGGTCTGCGTCCCATGGACGATATCGATGTGCTTGTTCCAAAAAAGCATATAGAAAAGTTCAAGAAGGTTATCCGGCAGTTAGGGTTCATACCTCGCCCGGCATATCCTTTGACCTGGAATCGACGAGAAATCGTCCTGGACCTGCACCTGGATGTCGTTCACTCAGAGCGCATCTCCAGCCGCTTAACAGCACTGCCGATAACGGCGGAAACTCTGCTTCCGGAAACCCTTCCTCTGTCTAATTTCAAAAAACTTTTAACACTATCCCCGCAGGACGATTTAATCTGCATAGCTACACACGCTCTAAAACATGGTTTTTCCAGGGATATTTGGTTGATAGACGCCGTTAACCTTTTGACTCAATATCCGGAAATAATCCGCAAGCCTGAAAATCTGATTCAACGGGCACAGGACCTTAAGGCAACGTTCCCGCTTTATATTCTGTTTTCACTGCTTGAAACCTGTCCTGTTAATCTGGATTTAGGATTTATATGCCGGCTACGACCTAAAAAATTCGGATTTTTTGCCCGCCTTTTTGTACGGTCATTAAAAAATGCTCGTCAAATTCCCTATGCAGGTGAAATTTTTTATCTTTTTCTCTTGGACTCTTATCAACAACAGATCTCTTTTTTGTTAGAAACCATGTTTCCGTCACGTCAGGTTATGCGACAACTGTTTCCTGACAAACGTTTTATGCCCTACTGGTTTTATTATCCTCACCGTATCCTGCGTCTGGTCGGCATGGGTATGGAAACTTTTAAAGCTTTGTTTCATTATCGTGCAAATGAAAAGCAGCTCCATAAATAATTTTTGGGCAACATTAAAATTCGGCCGGCCCTATGCCGGGCATCTGCTAGTGGCATCTTTCCTAAGTTTGGTTACTGTAGCTGCTGATCTGGCATTTCTGTATCTGCTCAAAAGACTAATCGATACTGGAATCACGGCCCGGGACCTGACCCTTTTGAAATGGATAGCTCTGGGAGCCTTGGGGATCTTATTTTTGCGCAGCGTCTTTGGATATGCAAGCGGATATCTGCACACTTATATTGACGGGCGTATGACCAATGATATTCAAGATTCACTTTATGCCAAAATCCAGCAGCTTTCTCTGGATTTTCACACAGAAAGTTCTACCGGCAATCTCCTTACTCTGATCTTTTATCATACACATGACATGCTCAATATTATCACTTCGTTTTCAGGAACCATGATAAAGGAAATGTTTAGGATCCCGGCACTGACTATTTTCCTTTTTTCCCTGCACACCGGCCTGGCCTGGTTTGCTTTGCTGGTCTTCCCACCGGCGCTATTGGTCGTTCGGCTTTTTAGGAGCCTGATAACCCGGACCACACAAAAAAGTTACGATACACTATCAAAGCTATATACGACAGCAGAGCAGACGCTTGCCCACATGGAGACAGTCAAAATTTTTGCCAAGGAGACTGAAGAAGCTGAGCGCTTTGAACAACTCAATGCGGAAATGCTTGCGCGATCGATTCAGGTCTACAAAGCCTCTGCACTTTCGGGTCCTGTTATCCAAATGATTAAAATGCTGGGTGTTACTGTTTTGCTCTTCCTCGGAATTCGAGAGGTGGCCCAGGATGAACTCAGCATCGGAGGCCTGACGACCTTTATTGCTTCCGCTTATTATCTTTATGGAGGGCTTTCGAATTTAGCATCCTGGTATTTATCCCTCCTGGCCGGGCTGATTAGCGCTGACAAGGTGATGGAAGTTTTAAAGATGCGGCCGGCCGTGTCGTCTCCAACAAATGGGTTGATGCTGCATACCTTCGAAAAGGAAATCGTAATGCGCAAGATTTCATTTCGCTATCCATCCGGAGCAACAGAAATTCTTAAAGGGTTAAATCTTCACATAAAAAAAGGGGAAACCATGGCCCTCGTAGGGCTTAGCGGTAGCGGCAAATCCACCATAGTAAAGCTCCTTTTGCGGCTTTACGATCCTGTAGAAGGATTCATTGTTTTTGACGGGTATAAATTAAAAGATCTGGATTTGTCGATGTGCAGGAGGCTTTTTGGAGTAGCTCCTCAGGAGCCCGGCATTTTCCAGGATTCGGTCGTGAAAGCGATTGCCTACGGCCGGCCGGATGCCTTGCGAAATGAAATTCATGAGGCCGCCCGCATCGCCGGAGCACACGAATTTATCGATCGGCTGCCCCAGGGCTACGAGACGCTTATCGGGGAAAGGGGTGTTAAACTTTCGGGAGGGGAAAAACAGCGGTTGGCATTGGCCAGAGCCCTTTTGCGGAATCCGGAGATACTTATTCTGGATGAGGCCCTTTCATCAGTAGATGCTCCCGCGGAAAGAGCTATATTGCAGCGCATTACATCCAGTCGCCGCGGGCGCACAACTATCCTGATTTCACACCGCCTGGCATCAATCGCGCATGCCGACAGCATTATGGTAGTTGAAGGGGGAGTTATTGTCGAGGAAGGAAGCCACCAGCAATTGATGGCCAATTCGACGAGATATCAGAAGTGGTTCATGGTCCAGCAATCAAAGTTGTTTGTTATGCGTTAATTGAACATTTTTTTGCAAGACGAGTAACCTTAGTGAGTGCTTTTCCCAAAGAAGGAAAATTTTCCGGAAACCTCACTAAAAGTTCATTTGCAATCTGCTCTATCGTCATATTACCGTTCATCCGTTCCAGTATGAATTTGCGCAAATGCCCTTCTTCGTTAAGAACAGGACAATAATCCGTATCTATATATCGAGAAAACTCGATGTCCTGTTTCTGGAACTGCGATAGGTGCAGAGTGGAACTTTGCCATTTAAATTTACTACGCCCATGCCGGTCATCAATCTCTCCCCACCAGCTCCAGGTATGGCGATTGGGAAGCGGTTTTTTAACAACGCCAACCTTCATGCGGATACAGTCCCCGGTCTCGACAGGCACCGGTTCCGGCAGGGGAAAAAAAGCTCGACTATAGGCTGTTACCGGCTTTTCATAAGAGAGTGAAAAACGATGGCCGCCCGGAAAAAGAAAATCTGCCCAGCTGCCGAAGCCGTGAAGGGTTCCGGATGTTGTAATTTTAAATGTAAGCTCACGGCTAAACTCCAGCTGCTGCTTTTCGGCAAAGTTTAAGGATTCAATTAAAAGTTCGGAAGATAAAAGGGAATCTGCTTCAAATGGGGTCTGAATGCGTTCGTTTGATGTTAGCTCGCGAGTAAGTGCAAAATCGAGGCCCAAGACCTTTTCTTCATTTTTATCTAAACAAGACACTTCTTTTTGCCAGATATTTTCAGCCTGAAGAGGAACCCAATAAAGTTCCAAACCATAAGGAATAAATGTGCCGCCGGGTTTTAGAAAACGCCGGCTGGCATCTTTGAGAACCGACTCTTGCAGAGGTGATAACCCCTGGCACTCAAAATCTTCATAAATCACTACATCCACTTTATCTTCAAGATGTACCAAAGTGGAATACTGTTTGATAAACTCGATCACACCCAAGTCATTTTGGTTAGCCTTATACAGCTTGCGCGCTAGCTCTATCACCGGACCTTCCTCAATAGCATATACCTTGGCTGCGCCGGCCCGGCTGGCCATAAAAGCGTATGTTCCCAGACCGGCTCCGATTTCACAAACCGTATCACCCGGACGTACCGCCGCCGTTATCCCGTTCTGGAAAGCCTGCATTCGGGAGTGCTCAGCAACCAATTTGCGATAATAGGAAATCATTTCTCAGGCTCCTCATTTTCTCTTAAAATCTTGACAAAGGACGAGGACTTTACAGTTGCGTTAGAAACCAGTTTTTCAGGAGAAATAACCGCAGAAAAGATCGAGAAGACAGTGCTGCTAACGACTCTAAAGGGATTGTTTTGAAATACAATTTCACCCATAGTTATGCTTCGGCAAACTACTCGCAAGCGCTTAGTATTTCCTTGCCCTGAGAAAACAAAATATCGGGCATTTTCAAGCAAGTAACGTTCAAGAAGCTTGATACCTGGTATCTGCGGACTAAGACGCTCAAGCCCTCTTTTTATTTTCAAGCGTAAAACGCCAGGGGTTAAATTCAGAATCGAAAATAGAGCCATAAACCGGGCTCGCATGGTTTCGTAAGGGCTATTTAAAAACAAACGTTTTCCATTCCTTTCCCGGACCCAAACCCTGCCTAAATAATTATGTTTTGTAAGGAAGAATCCATCTGTTTGTGTGAGGCTGTCACCTTTTAAAATGCCAAACCTAATATTGCTCCGACACCGCCAGTCAACCAGGCGGTGAATGATAGGATGCTTTGAGCTTGAGGACTCGACAGCAATTAAATCTCCAATCCGAAGCTTGCTCCATAAGGTTCTGCGAATCTGTATGCGATCTCCGGCTTTGAGGAAGGGTGCCATGCTTGTACCGGAAAAAATGATATGCTTGGGGTTCATTGGCGATACACTAACCGTTTTCCGCCTTATGCTTGCGCATTAAAGCCATGACCGCAAGGAGACATGCCGTGCCCGGGACCAATCATGGCAAGTGCCCCGGTTGCACAGGCATTGGGATCATTCGGGGTCCCCGTAGCGTCATATCCGCTGGAACAGGATCCGCTTCCCCCACCTGCACTTGTGCCGGTAGAACAAAATGTTATTCCCAAAGCCTGCTGAAATGCCGTATCGACGTTAAAAACCCTGGGGGTTTCATATTCTACCGGCCAGTTTAGGGATTTTTTTTGAAGACTCATATTTTTTTCCTTTTATAATGAAATCATCGATTGCAGGCCAAAATTCGGACTTCAGACGCCACTCCAGCCCGGCCACCGGTATTATCGTACCTAAGCGGCGCCAAAAGTCAAACACTCTCGTTGCCTGCCCGGGTTTCATCCACATAAAAAAATGGGTAAGAGCATTCACCAGAAAACCTATGGCCTGGGGTCGCGGAATAGATTTTATTCGGGTTTGCGAGCCTTTATCAAGAATAAATACTGCCTGCAACGGCGCCGGCGCCGGCTGCCATGCCCAATCTTTTATTTCTCCACCCGGACGCTGACGCAATGGAGTGGGATAAAGCCAATAGGCATTCTTGCTTTTACGAATTATTATTCCGTCATCCGCCAGGACACTACCGGCGGGTGAATGCATTGACAAAGCGGTTTTTCCTCCACCCGAAGGTGCCAAAAAAAGATAACCCCTATTCTGAAAATTCACACCGGTGCCATGGGTAATAAGTCCGTCGCCGCGTTCGGCCAGATAAATGGCCAGCAAAGCCATGACAGCATTGATGGCCGTAATATTGGCAACCGGCCCCCAGGAAGCAGTTGCAAATGAGCCGTTCATATACCATTCTTCATCCAATAATAACAAGGCCGCGCTAATGCTGAGGTTGACAAACAGAAAGCCTGCCTCCAAAGGGACAAATGAGAGTTTGCCATTTTGGGAAACAAGGAGTTTTAAGGGGTCATGCATTGCGGGATCTAATAACATCAATTTCAGGTGCTGTGTTGCTTTAAGCAATAATTCTCGCTTTTTGATGAGTGTCTCATTTTGAACTATATTTAAAATGAGATTATTAGTTAACCCCTTTTCGCTTTCACCACCCCGGTACTTTTCTTTTGGTCTCGACTTTAAGACAGCCATGCTAAGATCAATTGGCATATCTTCCTTAAAAACAGCCATCCTTCGCTGAAATGCAGATAGATCTTCATGCAGTTCACCCGGGGCCGAAACACATATAGACACGCCACCCAGACTGCACTTTAAAAACTCCTGCATATTTTGATTGTCAGTGCAAGCCACTAATGTTCTCTTACTCCTCCAGTTACATGCATCGAAGCCTCTGTTCATAAAATAGTTATAACATATCCGGGACAAGGCGACTTTCAGGGAACAACCCTTCATCATAGGCTTGTTGGCAAATCCAATAAGGACCCATCAGATCGCCTGTTTGTTCATAAGCCATGGCCCGGCATTCTCCCAGACACAGAGCCTTTAAAATACATCGCTTGCAAATCCCTTTAAGTTCCTGTGGCAAACGTTCACGAAGTTCAATCAGCAAAGGAGCCTTTTCCCAGATATCTGCCAGATCGTCTTTATATATGTTGCCCGTTACCATTGCACGGGCGATATTGCCGATTCCGCAGAAAGAAAGATCGCCATTGGGCATTAAACCCAATATCTGGAATATGCGACAGACTGAAAATTGTTGATCTCTAATTTCGGTAAAGGCCTGAAAAGCCAAAGGCAGGGAAAAAAACAACTCCCCTTTGAAATCAGGATTTAGCTTTTCTTTGCAGAATTTAGCTGCCTGAAGCAACTCAGCAATCGGCAGGGCTTCTCCCTGTTGAACGAGTTTACGTCCGCGGCCCATCGGCTGGATAGGGTTGATCTTAATAGATTGAACGCCATAATCATCGGCTAGCTTTACTACAACGTCCAGACTGTTGACATTTTTCCGGTGCAGGCTCAGAATGATTTGAACTGGAATTTCAACCCTTGTTAATCGCTCAATTGCAGCAACGGCACCATCAAAGGCCCCTTTAACACCACGGAAACGGTCGTGAAGATATGCTGAACCCCCGTCCAGACTGACGGCAATAAACAAATTATTAATGTTTTTTAATCTATCAATGGCATCCTTGTCTATTAAAGTGCCGTTGGTTTCAATACCCACAGATAGTCTTTCTTGGTTGGCAACTTCCAGAAAATCCATAAAATCAGGGTGAAGAAACGGTTCACCACCGGTAAATTTCACCCCGATAAGCCCCAGGGCTTTAGCCTCTTTCAGTAAACATGCAAAATCTGCCGGAGATACAACACCCGGCCCTTTATCTTCTCTTCTTTGCCGGTCAGCCATATATGCGCTTTGCCAGCAGTGTTGGCATTTCAAGTTGCACAGACCGGTCACGTGAAAAATCAAAGATTGTAAGGCTATTAAAGGCTGTTCAACCCTGTTGATTTCCCTCAGATCAGATTGGTCGGCCATGATATTGGTTTTATTCATTTTACGGTTCCGAGGAATCTTTGGACAGCTGATATCCAAGGTAGCCCGTATCGAATAATTCCTGAAAAAAGGATTGCAGTTCTTGGTAAACTGTTTCTCGTGGAATTTGGGGATACTTTTTGGACACCTCGTGTTCAATCTGGTCAAAAGAGAGAGACCCGTCGCAAAGAAGCCATATTACACTACCTATTGGATTTAAGCATTTGAGGTCACCCGTATTGGGGTCAAATAAAAAGGCGCCATCTTCTTCTTCCCTATAAACGATATCCGGATTTGCAAGCAGAGGCTTGTCTTTGACTAAAGTCATATATTATCCTTCCGTAATTATAATTTTATTTTTGTCTTCGTCGTGTTGTTTATGCAAAGTTAGGGTTGCCTGCCGGAAGTCTTCCACCTGTGTCTAAAAAACGCTTAAGACAACTGTCAGGGCTTGGATGATTTTCATCACCATACAGTGAATAGGCCAGAGCCGGGCAGTTGCCGGTACAATAGTTGGTATAATCACATTCCCGGCAAAATTCGAAATCACTCAAAGCAATGTTGCTCCGCTCCCTTATCCTCTTGAGTTCAATATGATTCTGCCAGATATCTTTGAGATCATCTTTGTTGATTCTACCCAACTCTATATGACTCATCTGGATGCAGGGAACCATGACCCCGTCTGCTCGCACCGCAAGCTTCTGCATCGGCCCGTTGCAACCTGTCAAAAAACCTTTTCCGGGCAGACTCTTGCCCCCTTCCCGGCGGGCCTTTTCCATCAAAACCCAGGTTCTGCCCTCGGCCAGGGGTCCGGCAGTAGCGCTGATGCGCCCATTATATTTATGGTTAAGTTCCAGAAGCTTTGCCATGGCCAAAATCCTTTCTTCCGTGGTAAGCTGAACCTGTTCGGCATTCCGGCGGCAAAGTCCCATATATGACGCTGAATTGGTAGAAA
>JACNIG010000443.1 GCA_014383215.1 Candidatus Desulfatibia vada
GCGTATGCGGAGGCAGAAGTGGAGGTGGTGACGGCGCCTTGATGTGGCGGGCTCAAATCCTGACTGAAAAAACGGTACATCGCAAAGTCCAATAGCTTGACATTAAACATTATGTGTGTTAAACATTATGTCTGACACACATATTAAACTTGTCGAGGGGAGGCTGTCACATGAGATTACATTTCATGAACAGAACACGGGAGATCGCCAGGCTCACAAGAGTATTGGTGTCTCCCGATCCCTCATTGGTTGTGATTTATGGACGGCGACGATGTGGCAAATCAACCTTACTGCAACATATCGCAAAAAAAACAGACATTTATTTTCTTGCTGATCAGCAAGAAGCTCCTCTGCAAATTCAAAGCCTTGCCGTAGAGATCGGGAGAACAATCCCTGGTTTCGAGCAGGTAAACTATCCTTCATGGGAGGTTTTATTCTCGGCCTTTCAACGTCAGGCTAAAAGCGGTACAACTCTTATTTTAGATGAATTCCCCTACCTGGTCCAGAAGTCCCCGGAGCTCCCAAGCATCATCCAGAAATTAATTGACAGTCAGCAAAATAGAACAGCCATCATAATTTGCGGGTCTTCACAAAGAATGATGCAAGGCCTGGTTCTTGACGCTTCCGCACCCTTATACGGCAGGGCCGCGGAAATTATCAAAGTCCGGCCTCTTGAGCCGGGATGGATAAAAGAGGCCCTGACACTCGGCAGTATTCAAGCGATTGAGGCGTATTCTGTTTGGGGCGGAGTGCCCAGATATTGGGAACTTGCAAAAACTTACGGGAACCAGGAAGAAGCCTGCAAAGAACTTGTCCTGGATAGAGATGGTGTTCTTCACAGCGAGCCTATGCGTCTGCTGCTTGATGATATGCGCGGTGCAAGCCAGCCTCATTCTGTTCTTTCTTTAATTGCCAATGGCTCAAACAGATTATCAGAAATCGCAGGGCGTTTGGGCAAACCGGCAACCAGCCTGACGCGTCCTTTGGCCAATCTGATTGAGCTTGGTTATATTAGACGCGACCATCCTTTTGGAGAAAGTCCAAGGTCATCTAAAAAGACCATTTACAGACTTGAAGATCCATTTTTATTATTTTGGTACCGGATTGTCCTGCCAAATCATTCACTTCTTGAGCGGGACCTTGTTAATGCAGTTTATGCTGAATCGGAAAATCGTTTTAAGGCTCAGACATCTGAAATATGGGAGGAAATGGCGCGAAAATCAACAGCGCATCTTAATATTGCAAATATTCGCTGGAAACCGGCGCATCGTTGGTGGGGGTATGGGCGTGATGGAAAGAATATGGAGATTGATGTTATAGCCGAGTCATTAGACAATAAGTTTTTATTATTCGGCGAGGTCAAGTGGGAAGCGAAAACAAATATTAAAGCGACAATACGCAAGTTAAAAAAAGCAGTGGCCAACTTCCCCAAGCAGACTGATAAAAATATAATCATGGCAGTATGGTGTAAAAATAATAGAATCAAAAATGGAGAATGCTCGCTAATTAGCCCCGATGATGTACTTTCCGTATTAAAATAATAATAACAAAAGTACCAATGTTATATATTGCATTATTTCATTGGAAAATGCCCAAAACTATGATAGATAAACATTGGAAAATGTCCAAAAATGACATGTTTTAATATTGGCAAATAGCCAAGAATATCTGGGGCCTTCTTTTTTATTACAGGCGCCCCCCAGGGGTCTTCATTCATGAAAAGAGATTTATATGAAATATTATGTCAATGGAAAAGCGATAAAAATCGTCGCCCATTACTTGTTCGTGGTGCAAGGCAAGTAGGAAAAACCTTTTTGGTGAATGAGTTTGGAAGGCGTGAATTTGATTCTTTGATTACTCTTAATTTTGAAAAAAATCCTGAATATAAGGAAATCTTCAATTCGTTAGAACCTCGAAATATACTTGAAAAAATTACCTTATTTACAGGGAAAAGAGTTGAGCCGGGAAAAACACTTATATTTTTTGATGAAGTGCAGGACTGTGCTTCAGCAATTATGGCCTTGCGTTATTTTTATGAAGAAATGCGGTTATTACACATTATTGCTGCAGGTTCATTAGTGGAATTTACTCTTGAATCTGAAAATTTCCGTATGCCTGTAGGGCGAATTCAATATGTGTATCTTTATCCAATGTCCTTTGGTGAATTTATTGAGGCAACAGGAGAAAAAAAGCTTCGTGACTATATTTATGATCACAAGAGATTGCAGGTGCTTCCTGAGTCTCTGCATGTAAAACTTAATGAATATATACGCAAATACTTTATTCTCGGTGGTATGCCTGCTGTAGTGCAAGAATATTGTGAGACAGGAGATATTATCACTTGTCAAAGAATACAACGCGCAATAATCGATACATACCAGGATGATTTCGGGAAATATTCCAGAAAATTAAAACATAGATACCTTAATAAAATATATAATGCTGTCCCAAAAATGGTAGGGCGGAAATTTGTTTATGCGCATGTTGATAATACAATCAAATCCAGAGAATTAAAAGAAGCCCTTGAATTACTTGAAATGGCAGGTGTAGTCCGAAAAATTAAACGTACAAGTGGCGCTGGCCTCCCATTGGAAGCAGGAGTAAAGGATGCTTATTTTAAAGTGCTTTTTCTTGACGTTGGATTATTACATTCTGTAAATGGAATATATGCGGATACTGTGCAGGCAAAAGATTTTACTGTTTTATTTAACGGTGCGGTCGCTGAACAATTTGTGGGGCAAGAACTTTTGGCATATCAGAATCCCTATAGCAAGCCTTCGTTATATTACTGGGCTCGTGAAGCAAAAAACAGTAATGCAGAGCTGGATTACATAATTCAAAAAGAGGGAAGTGTGATACCAATTGAGGTAAAGTCAGGTTCCATTGGTAGAATGAAAAGCATGAGAATGTTCATGGAAAAATACCAGGTACAGCAAGGAATAAAAATATCTCAGGCACCTTATGATTCTGCAAATAAAATTACTTCGTTACCTTTTTACTCGCTTGAAGGATTTATCCGAAAGTAACCACACCCGAGCGTGTTGCAATTACCCATGACCTTCAGAGACCTTTGAAAAATGCTCAATTTCGTTCAAGATCAAGGCGCGTGAGGATTTTAACCACAGGAATATATTAAATATTTCGAGGATTAAAATCTGAACGCAACGAAGAGATTGTGCGAAAGGGGGCGTTTTTCAGAGGTCTCCTTCAACCTATCCCCCATGTCCCGTTATGCGCTTTACGCCTTCCTGGTATTTACGCCAGGCGGTTGTGGTTCCTGTACGAGTCCCCGAGACAGGCAAAATCACCCTGCTGATACCGCCTGATTCCAAGCCGCACATCATCAATCTGATGCGACGATTTCAACCCTCCGGTTGAGCTGCTTGTTTACGGAGGAACTGTTCGGTTTGAGGGGCATGTTTTCTCCATAGCCGTAGACGATCAAACGGTTTGGATCAACAGATCGGCTGACAATTAGATAATGTTTGACTGCTAAGGCGCGATTCATACTCAACCGCAGATTGTAGTCCTCGGCCCCGTCTGAATCTGTGTGACCGTTTAGAAATACGGCCTTGTCCTTCAGACGGGGATCATTCAGGGCCTTGGCCAGTTCGTTCAAAACAGAGAAAGAATCCGGCCGGATGGCATAGGAATTCACATCAAACTCGATTTTCAGGTTAATAAACCGGCCGGTCCTTTTCTCCGGGGCAACAACGGTCTCCCACACCTCCTGGTCCTTGTCTTTCCGCATTACCCTGATCGCCCGGTTAACGGGCGCCTTATCAGGCTCAAAGGCGCTCTCCCATTTACCTGTACCGATTCCCCTGGTTTTCATCCCTTTTTCGGGGCCCGTCAGCTTCTGGACGATCCCCTCTGAGGTTGTTTCAAAGTTATAATCCCCGGCCAGAGAGACGTTCCAGCAGAGAAGCATCACCCCCGCTGTCAGTAAAATTATCCTTGTCATTATGACCTCCTATTTTTCAATGGTCAGTTGTCAGTAGTCAGTTGTCCGTTGTTTCTCACTTATACCACTGACCACGGACTACGGACAACGGACCTCTTATCCTACTCAAACCCGCTGCCGGGGTTTTCCACTTTT
>JACNIG010000444.1 GCA_014383215.1 Candidatus Desulfatibia vada
TCGAGGCAGTCTGCAAGCGAATCCGTAAGGAACCAAAGCAATACCTGAAAGATTTTTCTGAATATATGGCTATTGTCCTGCTGGCCCGATGTGGACTCAGAATCAAAGAGCCCCTGCGGCTACAGCTCTATCATTATCGATGCCGTGAAAGAACCATTTACATTGAAAAAACCAAATTTAACAAAGACCGTCTCATCCCTGTTCCAAGATCTGTGGCCGCAGAACTTGACAACTACCTTGCCGTTCGAGATGCCTTTATGGGTGAAGATAAAAATCCATATCTGTTCGTCGGAAATCGACAAAAAGGATTAAATGATCCCAGGCTGCGTTTTGTATTTCACCGGGCAGCTCATGATATCGGCATTGATCGCCCCAGGCAGGTTATCGGCCATATGATCTTCGCTTCACCAACTCCCCATAGCCTTCGTCACAGCTTCGCTGTGAATACCTTGAAGCGCATAAAAGAACGCGGCGATTGCCCTCAACACGGATTGCCCGTTTTAGCGGCTTATATGGGCCATCAGATCTATCAGTATACAGCCAAATACCTGAAGTTCATCGATGCCGAGCAGCGTCAAGGACTCCTTGATTTTGCCATCTCACACAAAGAGGATATATGAGGCTTGAAACGTGCATCTATCGGTTCTTCGATCAGTACCTGCCACGTGTAAAGGGCAGCAGCGATCAAACCATCAAAGCGTATCGGGATGTCTTTTCCTTGTTCCTGCCCTTTGCGGCAAACAGGCTTTCCATACAAATCGCCTCTCTCAGAGTCGAGCATCTTTCCCCCGAAATGCTTCTTTCCTTTCTCGATCACCTTGAATCGGATCGCGGCAACGTTGTCCGAACTCGAAACCATCGGCTGGCTGCCATAAAATCCCTGGCAAAAATGATCCGGCTGATGTATCCGGAAAAACGGGAGGTGGCTCAACGGATACGGGATATTCCCCAGAAACGTGCACAAACGCAACTTATCGGCTTTCTCTATCCAGATGAAATCCTGAAGGTTTTTCATTGCGTTAACCTCATAAAAAAGAATGGCTTTCGTGATTACACCATCCTCCACCTGTTAGAGGACTCCGGTGCCAGGGCCAGCGAAATCACCACGCTTAACCTTGACTATTTCGATCCGCAAAATAGTACGTTGATTATCCTGGGTAAAGGCAATCGCTATCGACGAATAGAACTGGAACTCAGAACCGTTCAGCTCATCAGAAGCTATATTGCCAAATACCGCGTCAAACCCAAACTGCTTTATCAGCACCGCTTGTTCATCAACCAGCGCGGGACAGAACTTACCCGGCACGGTATTTACCGCATCTGTAAAAAATATCTGCAGAAGACCTTGAGTCCGAAACGCCTCAAAAATATCAATCCGGTTCATAGCTTTCGTCACAGTTGCGCGGTCAATATGCTTTTATCCGGAAAGAGTCTTACGGATATACAAAACCGTCTGGGGCATGAAAATATTCAATCCACAACGGTTTATACCCACATGGATTTGACTCGCAAGCAGGCGGTGCAAAAGAAATTTATCGAATACATGAAATCCAATCTATCTGAAGATCCGAAGATCAATGAATGGATCGATTGGGAAAATAGAAAGAACATTCTGGAATGGTTCGATAGCCTTTAATGAAAGGGAAAGACCTTGCTTCCGGCAAAAAGGGGTATATAAAGTGGCAAATCGTTATGTTGACAATTTTCTTTCAAAAATGCGATTTTGCCCATAACCTTTTGTTTTTATAGCAAATTCAATTTTCCGTGATCCGTCCTGAATATCATAATAATTTTAAGCGGTTAGGTGTGCTCGCAACATAAATTCTCTTATGCAGGTTTGGCTGAGGCTGTGATTTGTCTGAAATAACAAAGGTTGAAAGGTTATAGTTTAGGTGAATTTTAAGCAAGTTCTGCACGATGTCCCCTAGTCCGCCGATATTAAATCGGCAAATAAATCGGCAAACATTCGCTTTGTCTTGACTATTTATTAATTTTCTGTATTAATGTTGGTATTTTAAATAAATAACAATCGGCAAATAAATCGGCAAAATGTTTCATACGGCTTATAAAATGACCCCCCAGATGCCTGCAGCCAGCGGGGCTCTTTCCGACCTTGCGATAGACGTCTACCGCAAGTCCGCATCCTTGGGTGCTCGGTTGCACCCAATCGTCCTTAAGGCGCTAATCGAGTTTTTACGGCTAACCAACAGTTATTATTCGAACCTAATTGAAGGTCACTACACACACCCTGTCGACATCGAACGCGCCTTCAAAGACGAATACGCAGAAGACCAGGCTGCCCGCAACCGGCAGATGGAGGCTCGGGTTCATGTAGAGGTGCAAAAAATCATTGAGGCAAAGAGTGAAGCCGGCGAGATCCGGGTTTGCACCTCTGACTTTATTTGTCTCATCCATAGGCTTTTTTACGAACGGCTTCCTAAAGAGCTTTGGATTGTCCACAACGAAGAAACCGGCGCAGAGCAGGAAGTGGTGCCCGGCCATTTTCGGATAGTCACCGTCAAGGTCGGCCGGCACACTCCCCCGGACCCGAAAGAGATTGCCGGACTCATGGAAAGGTTTGTTGAGATCTACGCTCCTGAATCCCATCGGGGAACTGACCGGTTACTTGCTGCGGCCGCTTCTCATCACCGGCTTGCTTGGATCCATCCGTTTTTGGACGGAAACGGCCGGGTGTCCCGGCTTTTTACCGACTGCTACCTGATTCATTCGGGCGTGGATGGCTACGGCCTTTGGATGATCAGCCGGGGATTTGCCCGGCACCGCAACAGCTACGTTCAAAATCTGGCCGATGCCGACGCCTCCAGACAAGGGGGTGTAAACGGTCGCGGACACCTGAGCCAGCGCGGCCTTGACCGGTTTTGCCGCTTTTTTCTGGAAACCTGCATGGATCAGATCACATTCATGGGAAGTCTCTTGGATATCGACGGCATGCTGGACCGGCTTCGGGGCTACATCGAACTTCGCAACCGGAAAATGATCCCAGGCGTATTGCCGATCAAGTCCGAAGCGTTTTTCCTGCTGCGCGAGGCGTTTTTGGCCGGCGAGTTTGCCAGGGGCGAGGCAGCCCGTATCACCGGCCTTGGCGAAAGAACCGCCCGTAAGGTTTTGCGCCAACTCACCGATGAGGGGCTACTGGTATCCGACACCCCGAAAGCCCCTGTTCGCCTGGCGTTTTCTGCAACAACCGCCACGTATTGGTTGCCGAACCTGATTTCAGAGTAAAAAAAATCGTGTTACCTGCGTCCCGAAGGCCTCTTATGTCTATTTTTTCATACTTCTTTGTTTTAGAGCTGCAAAATCGAAGTTGAGCAAATCATTATATGTCGCTTGTGCTTTATCAGGTTCAACCTGCCACCAAATTAACATATTATCAATACGATAAAAATAGTGTTTATGACCCATCCCTTCTGTCTGGAAGTGGACACTATCGCCCATCTTATCAAAAGTTAATGGTGCAAATACTTTCGTTCCTTTTGCCATCTTTTTTGCCATGCTCATCAATTCTGTTTTAGCCTTTTCATCATTCTCATAAAAGCTTACGTATAGGCTGTTTCTCGAAGAACTGCTTCCATAGTGAGCAATGTAGTTGTCACTTGCGGCAAGGGTTTTGCCGTGCATTTTATTTATGATTTTGGTAGCTTCTTCGTTTTCAATGACCTTAGAAAGGCTCAAACCACCTAATTTTTTCGGGAGATAATTAATACTGTCGTTACGATTGTTACAACTTATTAAAACGAAAAAACATATCAAAAAAACTGAAAAAACATACTTATTCGCTATCTCGAGCATGCCGGATCCTTTTGATTGAAGCATCTACATATCTTTTTAAGATCAATCACTATCCCTTAACAATGTCATAACGTTCTTCAGATGTTAAATGTAAATAGGACATGATGGGCTCCTTCTGGTTGTGGGTTGGTGGTTCTCCTCACATTACCAGATAGCCTGTCATGTCCACTATCCATTTATATGGTTATGGTGCACTTTGAATTCGAATTCACCTATTCCGATTCTCTATAGAAAAGCAATCAATTTGCTGGAACATAGAAGTTGTGTT
>JACNIG010000095.1 GCA_014383215.1 Candidatus Desulfatibia vada
GATTCCAATAATCAGGATTCTTCTCACACCAACGCCCTTGAGCATCTTTCTGATTGGCCTTGTAGTCTTTGTCTGTGGCAAGCTTTTGTTTCCGCCATTTTTGACGGCGGGCATTTTGGCATTGAACGCGAGAACAGTATCGCTGACCGGGTATATGAGAAAAGCGTGTAAACTTCTTCCTACAGTGTTCGCATCTTCTTTCCACTTTGATCCCCCAAATCTGTATTCACTTGGAAAAACAAAGTGTAACGTACACACATTTTTGAAAATTATGACATGAAGATGAGCCTAAACGGTGGGTTGATCCTGATGAGCAGCGTTGATGAAAAATTTGGGGGGGGTTACTTGAATGAGCAAGGGTGGGTCAATTCTGATGAGCGTTAAAGACAATTGTCGAGGATATCCGTTTCCCTTCCTAATCTTGTGCTAATTGTCAATTAAAGCTCCCTGCAGCGACTCGACTGTCTTCGACCCTGAGCTCAGACCGAAGGGAGCTCGTCGAAATCAAGCTGCGGGGAATGCACTCGCTTTGCAGTTCAACTATAAACATATTTGGGGTTAAGGCGGATTTGGAGACCATATTCGGGTAAAGAATGGGCAAAGAAAAGGGTTAAAAACGGTCTTTTTTGTGGAAAATCGTCTAAAATATTCTATTAAGAATTATAAATAAATTTAAAAGGTTGTGTGATTTTAGGAGTTTATGAAAAACGACCTGGAATGATTTAGGAATCCAATGCTCTATCCACTGAGCTACGGGGGCTAAAATTATGAACCGAAAATACACTAATCAAAGAATTCTCACAAGCCTTTTCTGTCTTTTCTTAGCGAGGCAGAAGTAAAGGGAAAGGGGTTAAAGGTGTTACCCATTAAAGCACTGCCGAACGGCAGAACCACCACCATTTAGGGCGGGGAGGCTTCTCTTTTCCGGCTACGGGGCTACATAAAGAGGCCTGTTATCTCGTTCATAAATCCTGACACCTTTTGTTTAAATTCATCTATCATCGCAGCGTTTAATCCTAAACGCCGGGCAGATTCAGTATCTTCTAAATCTATCTCTTCCTGTTGGATGTCTGCTTGATCTTTCAGACGAAAACCCATGGATTTCACCATCAGGTTGGCGAAGTGAACGATCAATAGATCTTTCGAGATAGAATCAGCGGCCTTCAGGTTGTTGTGATAGGCCGCAACTCTGACAAAATCTTCCGGAAATTTCCACTTTTTGAGGAGTGCCGCTCCGAACTTGCCATGATATGAGCTAATTGTATGTAATAATTCTGAACTCTCAATATTATCTCCGATCTTCTTGCTCTTCTGCAGATCACCAATAACCTGCAATAGAAGTAATTTGCCGATATCATGCAGTAAGCCGAGGGTAAAGGCATCAATTTCCAGACCAAGAGCTAAGGATTCATCGAGGACTTGTGAGGCATAGGCGCACGCCAGGGAATGTTCCCACAGCCTTTCTAAGAATTTTAAGAATTTCTTGTTCTTGGTGGCATAAAGGGATCGGTTGCAAATCGCATCTACATATCTTTTAGTGTCCTTGAGTCCCAAGCGACTGATGGCCTGGCTAAGGTTGTTGTTTTCCACTACACCTCGATAATAGACAGAGTTGGAGACGCTGATAAGCTTGGAAGAAATCGCCATATCTTGCTTGAGAAGTTCACCAATTTCTCGTATGTTTGCGCCTTTATTCATCATTTCCTGAAATTTGATGCCAAACTGGGGAAGCGTCGGCAGTTCGATCTCTCCGCGCTTAAAGACGAAAATAATCTCATCAAGGATATTGCCCTTTTCTTCAGGCGGTTTTGTTTCCGGATCAGATTCTCCATTCTGTCTATCATCCTGCTCGCTTCCTGCTTTTTCCAGTTCCTCTACACGCAGTTGTAAGCTAAGAACATTCTGTTTTAACTGTTCTTGTTCCTGAACTTGAGATAGAGTATTATTTACAATTAATCTGAGCAGTTTTTGATAATCGGGGACCTTAGGGATAAAGCGAATGCCGATCTCCATGATGTCAACCATAACCTGGATGTTGTCAGGAGGTGCGATCATTAGAACCGGCGGGTGTGGCTTTTTTAAAAGACCCTTAAAATACTCCAGACCATATTTCGCATAGAAGCTATGTTCTAAAATAACCATTGCGGAGGCATTTAGAATGGCCCTGAGCCTATTAGAAGATTCGATAATAGCGACTTTCTGTTCTTTAGTAAAAATTTCGCTTATCTTTTGGGCTTCCTTGCTGTCTATGCTTGCAATAAAAACTGGTTTCATGAAACATTCCTTTCCCAAATAAACATTAAAAGGATAGCTCGATTTTTTCGTTGGCTGTTAAGAATCACTAAAGTTATGATACCAAAAGGAAATCAATACATCAACATTCTTTCTAAGTCTTACATGATTGTATACAACTGGTTTCAACCTAACCTCCTGAAGTGTATCATTTTTATTCCTTCCACCGCCTGTATGGTTAAAAAGGAGGTGATACACATGTTCGGCCCAGAATTTAACAGTTTTTCATTATGATGGATATGCTCGATTATGATGACAGTATGCTGTTTTTTCATGATGAGGGGCGAAGGGGCTCGATGAGGTGCGGGCCTAAAACAAACGAAAAATAGTTTTAAAGAATTCCTGCTTGCACTAAACGTGATAGTTTCGTAAAAAGTAACAAATTTCTTTTTTACGAATCAATCACGATTAATCGACTGGTATTTCCTTTTTCGAAAGAGAACTTAATTATGTCGCGAAAACTTGTAAATGAAATGAAAAAGATGCCGGGGAAAGCTATCAGGCACCTGGCTAAAACACAGCAGAGCCTTGAAGACCGCGGACAGATCTGGGTGGACGAGCATGGCAAAAAGCTGCTTATAAAGATCTTTGGTGAAGAAAGCCTGAAAACTCGCGGGGAAAATCTCAAAAAAGAGCTTGTAAAAGGACTTACCAAGGTAAAAGGCGGTCTTGCAAAAGAAACCAAAGAGAACAAGGAGATGCTCAACATCTACTATCGCTACACCCGTGGGGAGGCAACCAGCGAAGAGATGGACAAGGCCAACGAGCAATTCAGGAACTTACTGAAAACACTCGGAATGGGCACTCTGCTCTTGATCCCTTTGAGTCCCATTACAATTCCTACATTCGTCAAGCTCGGAAAGCTATTCGATATAGATATACTGCCTAATTGGTCTAAAGGATGAAAGCCCGTGGATACAAAACATAGTGAAAAACCTTCTGCCGAATGGTTGACCGGAGTGATAACGAATTTTGTCGCTGCTTCCCCGTTAAACGGTGTTGACGCGCCCTTAGGGGAAAAGATGTGGGATGTTCCCCTGGTTGGCTTTTCACGAGGAGACGATCCTGTTTATCAGGAGTACAAAAGCCACATCGGCTCTTTTTTCTGGACTCCGCAGGAAATCTTCCAGCTAACTTTTCCTGATCTGGAGCCGGCTCCCCAGGACCTAACTGTTATCAGCTGGATTCTGCCACAAACCAGGGCCACCAAGGATGAAAACGCGGCCCAGAAAGTTTACCCATCCAGACGATGGGTAATCACGCGTGACTCTGGTGAAAAATTCAATGTAACATTACGCCGGCATGTGGTTGAGACCCTGATGCAAACAGGAATATTGGCAGTGGCACCACTGCTGTCGCCGCATTGGTCTCGACAAACTTCCCTGCTCTATGGCTTTGCCTCCAACTGGTCGGAGCGCCATGCCGCACATGCCGGAGGGCTGGGAACCTTTGGGCTCTGCGATGGCCTGATAACGCCCTTGGGCAAAGCTGTCCGCGCCGGTTCGGTCGTGGCAAAACTGACAATTCCTGCAACTCCCAGGCCTTATCAAAATCATCAAGAATATTGTCTTTTCTACAGCCATGGCACCTGTCAGGAATGCGTGCAGCGCTGTCCGGTGAAAGCCTTGAGTTCCAGTGGACACGATAAGGATAGATGCAATCAGTACCTAAGAAGTATTCGGAAATATATACTTAAGAATTACAGCATTGATATGAATGGCTGCTGTGGGCTTTGCCAGGTGGGAGTGCCCTGTGAGTCCCAAATCCCTCGGGCAAAGTTGGAGTAAAGTTTAATTTGCCGAGACGGCAAAATCTACCAGGTAATGCCCGTTATATCGCCCGTTATTATCTTTGATGATATGCCTGATTTCTGTTGTTCGATACTCCGGCAGTTCGGAGGGTACAGCTGGATTGTATTTCAGATTCAATTTATCACCAACCTTTAAATGTTTTAAAATGACAGAATCTTCCTTTACCAAAATAGCTATTCCCGCAAAAGGACTATTTCTGATTTTAAACATATAGACAAACTCTGAATTATTTACCGCAATTTCCACGCTGCTGTATCGGTCCATTATCAGACAGGGGTCGGATCTTGTTTCGATTTTTTTGTCAGCATCCATATTTTTTTTCCCTAGTGTAGTGGCCATCGTGCAACACCTTAAAAATGTATAAAATTTAAATAAAGAATAATTATTTTAAATTTGAAATTATGCAATTAATATGCCATGGAGAAACTCAGGCATGGACATACAACCTGCTCATTAATTATAATAAGCTATATCAATATCTTATGCGGACAGGCCTGAAAAGGGGAGAACTTTGGTTCCGGGCAAAATAGCGTAATAAACCGGCAAAAACATTTAAAACTAAGCAAAATGTGCAGGTATTATAGTAAGTTTGTCATTTTTTTGTCGCCGCGATTGTGTGATTTCTTGACAAAATCTACTATCATTGAGTGTGAAATTCGGGTTAACCAGAGGAGCTTCGATTCCCGGCATCATAAGGCGTCGTTCCGGCTGTCGCGCCCACAATTACGTGCGTTTCGGTTCGGCGGGTGGTAATAATGCCGGCAATGCAGGTCAATAAAGCCCCGGCCCATGTCAGCAGATCCAGCGCTTCTTCCCAGAAGATCCAGCCAATGAGGATTGCAAAGACAACATTTGAGTAAGTGAAGGGGCCAACCTGGGCCGCCGGCGCATAGCTATAACCTTTGGTAAGAAAAAATTGCCCGATAGTGGCCAGCAGGCCGATCAGAACGAGCAGCCACCATATTGCCGGCTGTGGAGACCGCCATGACCACAGCAGGGGCCCTGCAGAAAGTACGGTTGATAAAAATGTGAAGTAAAACACAATCCGGATAACCGGCTCGGTGGCGGACATGCGGCGGATGCTTACCATTGCCAGGGCGGCAAATACTCCGGCCCCTAACCCCGCAAGCGCCGCCGGCTGAATGATTCCGAACCCGGGTTTCAGGATCAGAACAATTCCGATAAAACCGATAATGATTGCCCTGCGTACATTACGGGCTACTGGTTCACCCATCCAAACATACGCAATCGCTGGAATAAACAGGGGGGCCGTAGCAATGAGCAGGTAGGCTTCGGAGAGTTGCAGGCGGGCGATGGCATAAAAAAAACAGTACATGGCCCCCAACCCCGTTATGCCGCGCAACAGGTGGAATTGAAAGCAGTTCGTTCTGATGCCGCCGAAGGGCCGACTGTACCAGTACCACGGCAGGATAAAGACAAGCGCGCAAATATTTCGAAAAAAAACTACCATCTCATTAGGCAGCGAGGAAGAGACAACCTTCACCAGCGCTCCTAAAATTGCAAATACAAACGAAGCGATCAATACGCAGAGAGCGCCGGTCAGGGGTTGATTACGGTAATTTTCTGTTTGAGTCGCGGGATTCATCTGATTTATTTTGTCCTGCTTGAATTTCGTTTTATTGTCGCCAGAATAATGGTGCCCAGTATAATACCTCCACCTAAAATCGTTCTTAATGCCGGAACCTCGCCAAACAACACCAAAGCAAAAATGATGCCGTAAAGCGGTTCCAGACATGCAATCACGCTTGCCAGTTGCGCCTTAACGTGAACAAGGCTCCTGATAAACAACACATGGGCCAAAGCCGTGCAAAAAATGCCCAGAATTGCCAGCCAAGCAAAGTCAGCCGGCCGGAGATGCCAATCTTTAGAAATTAAAAAGGGTAACAATAGAACGGTTGCAATCCAATTTTGATAGCAAACAATCACCATCGGAAGATAGGTGCTCACGTACTTTCGATTTAATACAGATAGGACCGCAAACGTAAGCCCCGATATTGTGCCCCAACACGCCCCTTGGGTGATATTGTTTTGAAAATCGAATGATGGAACAACCAAGACTAAGCCAAGTAGAACCGAACCTGCAAATAAAATATCAAAAAGACGCAATTTTTCTTTGAAAAAAAATGGTTCCATGAAAGTGACGAATAAAGGGAAGGTGGAAAATGAGAGCAATCCTACGGCAACGGTTGAAATCTGAATGGCGTGAAAGAAAGTTGTCCAATGTACAGCCAGTAAAGCCCCGAGCAAAATGAGAACCGCAAGGTCCTGCCTTGATTCCGTCCGAAGTGGTATTGATGAACAAAAGAGTATTGCCCCCAGTGTAAGGGAGGCAAACAGGGTTCTTCCGAATACTATTACCAAAGCCGGCAGCGTCAACAATTTACCGAAAAGGCCGGCCAGCCCAAAAAGCAGGACGGCAATATGAATTTCGAGCATACCATGGTGCTTTGGGGTCATTTCGGAAACCTTCTTTTTTGTCTCTCGCCCCGATGGAATAACAACCAAAACTTAATTCCATTGGGCAGGCAGAGCTCGCAGAGAAATAGTTTATTATTATTGTTCTCGGTTTTGTTTACCCTCAATTAGGGTAACAGCTTTGAGTTCAAGTTCGTTCCCCATTAACCTTTTCAGTTTTCATCTGTCAAGACGGTGTGAATGTGTAACCCAAAAAAGGTTGCGCAAATTAACCCTTGTTTGTATGAAAGACAAATAGTTTTTGAAAAAACTGTATAGGCTAATGACTTATAAAGAGGAGATGACATGAAATCCAATCAGCTGCTCTATCTTTCCCAGGACGAAGTAACGAACGTGGGACTGACGATGAGCGAAATTATCGAAGCCCTGGAAGTCGCTTTCATGGAAAAAGGTAAGGGACGTACGGAAATGCCCCCTAAACCCGGGATTCACCCGGGGGGCGGTGATAACTTCATTCACGCCATGCCGGCCTACATTCCGGCCCTGAAGGCAGCCGGTGTTAAGTGGGTCAGCGGTTTTCCGGAAAACTACAACCGGGGATTACCCTATATTACCGGTCTGTTGATCCTCAATGATCCTGAAACCGGTTTGCCCGTTGCGGTGATGGACTGCGTCTGGATTACAGCCATGCGCACCGGTGCGGCCACGGCTTTATCAGCTCGCTATCTGGCTCGTCCGGAGTCTGCGGTGGTCGGTATGCTGGGCTGTGGTGTTCAGGGACGCACCAACGTGGAGGCGCTAAACGTCCTTTTTCCCCTAAATAAAGTAATGGCGTACGATGTGAGTTCCGAAGCGGTTGACCGATATGCTGATGAGATCGGTTCCCGTTTTGACCTGGAGGTGGTTCCGGTAGCCACGCCACGCGAGGCAGTGACCGGTTGTGACATTGTTGTTACCGCCGGGCCGATCCTTAAAAAACCGCATGCCGCCATTCAGGCCGGCTGGCTTGAAGAGGGTGCCTTTGCCTCGCTGGTTGATTTTGACTCCTACTGGCATGCCGATGCCATGGGGGAGACGACCAAGTTCTGCACGGACGACACCCAACAACTTCGTCATTATCAACAAACCGGCTATTTTCAAGAGATACCGCCGCTGCATGCCGACTTGGGCGAACTGGTTGCCGGACAAAAACCGGGCCGCGAAACAGCTAGCGAGCGGACCATGACCGCCAACCTGGGGCTGGCTCTTGATGACATGGCGGTGGCCCCCATTATCTATCGAAAGGCTGTGGAAAAAGGACTCGGTACCTGGCTGCCGCTGTAATGCACTATCTTATTTCTTGACTAAATAAGATGTATTTTATAGACATCATTCATCAAACTAAACGAAATTCTTATATATAATTAATCTGATAGTTCACTGCCATGGCTGAATTAGTATTGCGCAAAATATCGAAAAAATTCGGCGGGCTTCTGGCTGTCGACAACCTGGATCTCAAAGTTCCCAAAGGCAAGATCCTGAGTTTGATCGGGCCCAACGGCGCCGGCAAGACGACCGTGTTCAACATGGTCACCGGCGTCTATCCTCCCAGCCAAGGGACGATTTCTTATCGAGGCAAGAAAATCAACAACATGATGAGCAGTCGCATCATCAGTCAAGGCATTGCCCGGACGTTTCAAAATATTCGGCTGTTTAATTCGATGACCGTCTTGGAGAACGTCCAGGTCGGCATGCACTGCCGGACCAAGAGCGGTGCCTTTCGGGCGCTGTTCAAAACACCTTTTGAAAGGCGGGAGGAAAACGAGATCACTGTAAAGGCCATTGAAATTCTGGAATTTTTGGGGCTGGCGGACTATCGTCATGAATATGCCTCCAACTTGCCGTACGGTAACCAGCGCCGTCTGGAAATTGCCAGAGCCGTGGCCACCGGACCTGAAACGTTGCTCTTAGATGAACCTGCAGCCGGCATGAATCCGCGGGAGACCGCCGAACTGATGGATTTGATTTTAAAACTGCGCGACACCGGGCTGACCATTTTTCTGGTGGAACATGACATGCGGCTGGTCATGGGCATTTCAGAGATTGTTACGGTTCTGGATCACGGCCAGAAGATTGCCGAAGGATCACCCAGGGAGATTCAACAAAACGAGAAAGTGATTGAAGCGTATTTGGGAACCAAAAAAACAAAGAATTTGTAGCTGGGACGCTTGCCATTTTGCTTGCGTCCTTTGTTATGGATGGAAACTAATTAACAACCAAAGGAGGTAACAGATGAAGAGAGCAGGAATTTTAATGTTGTGCCTGGTCATGGTGGTTGGATTCCATGGCGTGGCGTTGGCCAAGACGCTCAAAATCGGCACCCTAAGTCCGCTGACAGGGCCGTATGCCCAGGACGGCACCGACATTCTCCAGGGTGTTAAAACGGCTGTAGCCGTATTTGAAAAAGCAGGCGGCGTTCCCGGGTATAAAAAGATAGAGGTGGTTCCGGGTGACAGTGCCTGCGACGGCGGCAAGGCAACCATGGCGGCTAACAAATTGATCAACAGCGAAGTCAGCGGGGTGGTCGGCGCCTACTGTTCTTCGGCGACCATTCCGGCCTCGGTGCCGCTCAACGAGGCCAACATCGTGCAGATCACACCGGCATCCACGCATACCGATGTCACCGGCCGCGGGTTTAAGCAAATTTTCCGGATGCCCCCCCGCGATGACGTGCAGGCCTGGTCGACGGTAAAGTTTCTCGAAGACGGCCTCAAGATTAAGACCCTGGCCCTGATTGACGACCGCCAGACCTATACGGTCGGTCTGACCGAGAATATCACCAAGTTTGCCGAGGAAAAAAACAAGATCAAAATCGTGGCCCTGGAACACATCACCCCGGGTGACAAAGACTTTACGGCAGTGCTGACCAATCTGAAGAAACTCAATCCGGATGTAATCTACATGGGTGTTTATCAGCCCGAAGGTTCGCTGATGGTGCGCCAGGCCAAGGCATTGGGCCTCAAGTCCAAGATGCTGTCGGAAGATGCGGTATTTCATCCCAAGTTTTTAGAGGTCGGCGGCAAGGCTGCTGAAGGTACTTACCTGACCTTTGCCAAGGCTCCGGAAAGCATGGAACGCAAGGATTTTGAGAAAACGTACATGAAAATGTGGAACGTTAAAACGATCGGCTCCTACGGCTATTATGCCTATGATGCGGCCATGATTCTTTTGGAAGCCTTCAAAAAATCCGGTTCCACCGACACCGCCAAGGTCGCTGATACCCTCCGCGGCACTACCTGGAGCGGGGTGACCGGCGAGATCAAGTTCGACCACAAAGGCGACCGCAAGCTCGCTCACATCATCTGGATCGTTAAGGACGGCAAGTTCGTACCTTACTGGGATCCGCTGACAGAAAAATACTTCTAATATTAATCGAATGGACTGGGAGTATACATCTCCTGGTCCATTTCATACTAATTGAGCGAAAACGCTCTATTGAAAGTTGTCAGGGGTCAGGGGTCGGGGGTCAGGAAACAAATTTGATCTGAATTTTATCACGCCAGTCTAAAAGAGATATAACTCATAAAGCAAAACTCATTTTCTTCCCCCTGATCCCTGGCCCCTCCCTAATTGTGCTTTGGCACAATTAGGGTTATATGGCTGCATATACAGCATAAAACTTTGGATCGGTTGTATGGACAATGCGTCTTTCATTATTCAGCAGTTGATAAACGCCATTTTTCTGGGCAGCATTTATGCCCTGATTGCCCTGGGCTATACCATGGTCTACGGCATCATTGAACTGATCAACTTTGCCCACGGCGAGCTGTTTACGGCCGGCGCCTTTATCGGGATCATCGTGCTGGCCGCGCTGCAGCAGACCGGTTTTGTCGAGACGCACTTTGTTTTTACGTTGATTCTCGTGTTCGGCCTGGCCATGGCGTATGTAGCTGTCCTCGGTGTGGCCATTGAACATGTGGCCTACAAGCCCCTGCGCAAGGCTTCGCGGCTGGCCGCCATCCTGAGTGCGCTGGGCATGTCGATATTTTTATCCAACGGCATGATGCTCAGCCAGGGAGTCTCGGATCGGGCCTATCCGCCGATCCTCGGTATGCAAGGGTTTTCGATTCTGGATGCCAGAATAACATACGGGCAGGTGTTTATCATTCTGCTGTCACTGGTCTTAATGTTTGTGTTGAACATGTTCGTCAACTGGACCAAACTGGGCAAGGCCATGCGCGCTACGGCCCAGAACCAGACAATGGCCCGCATGCTGGGCATCGATATCGATAAAACCATCCGGCTCACCTTTATGATCGGACCGGCTCTGGGTGCTGCCGCCGGTGTGATGGTCGGCATGCATTACGGTTCTGTGCGCTTCGACATGGGGTTTATTTACATGATCAAAGCCTTTGCGGCAGCCATCTTGGGAGGTATCGGGTCCATCCCCGGCGCTGTGCTTGGTGGTATGATCATCGGTGGGGTGGAAGTTCTCTGGTCGGCCTTTCTGCCCAGCGAGTGGAAGGACGTAACCACTTTCGTGGTGCTGATTTTGGTGCTTTACCTGCGGCCGAGCGGTATTTTAGGTGAGCACGTCAGCGAAACCAGAGTTTAAAACGTAACACGATTTTATTATGGCAACCAGCGATATTAAAAAATTTATTGTCTACTCCCTGTTTCTGGGCATCCTTATCCTGCCCATGATCGGTTTTCCCGGAACCAGCTTTAAGGCCGCCCGGGCGCTGACCGTGTGGGGTGTTTTTGTCGGCATTTTTGCCTTCTGGCTGCTGAGCAAAACCATACGGCGCAGTGATATCTACCAAAGAGCCGCCGACGGTGTTGCACCGCTGCGAAATCAGGTTTTTGACAAATTTACCAAACTGCCGACCAAGTTCTACATCGCCCTTATGCTTGTCGCTGTTGCGATTTATCCGCAGTTGACCAACAATTATATGGTCGATGTGGGCATTACCTGCCTGATTTATATTGTCCTGGGGCTGGGGCTTAATATCGTCGTCGGGCTCGCCGGTCTGCTCGATCTGGGGTACATCGCCTTTTATGCTGTGGGTGCTTACAGCTATTCATTGCTTAATCTCAACTTCGGGCTTTCGTTTTGGCTTTGCCTGCCGATCGGAATCGTCTTTGGCGCAGTCGTAGGCTGTATCATCGGCTATCCGACCTTAAGGATGCGCGGCGACTATCTGGCCATTGTGACCATGGGATTTGGCGAGATTATTCGCCTGGTCTTAAACAACTGGGACAAATTGACCAAAGGCCCCAACGGCTTACTGGGAATGTCCAAGCCGGCAGTCTATTATCCCGCGGTTACCGATGAGGGGCTGAGATGGGTGACCTATTCACTGAAATCTCTGCACTCGCTGTACTACTTAATGTTTGTTATCGCTATATTGACCGTCATCGGTGTTCACCGGCTCGACAATTCGCGCATCGGTCGCGCCTGGGTCGCTATCCGCGAAGATGAGGTGGCGGCCGAGTTGTCGGGGGTACCGACCACCTGGCTGAAACTGCTGGCCTACGCCATGGGGGCTGCCTTTGCTTCGGTGGCAGGGGCGTTTTTTGCCGCCAAGCTCAGTTACACCAACCCCAATTTTTTTATCTTCATGGAATCCTGTATTGTGTTGTGCATCGTTATTTTAGGCGGGGTGGGCAGTATCCCCGGTATCATCCTGGCCGGCATTGCTTTGATAGCCGTTCCGGAAGTTTTTCGAGAACTGCAGAACTACCGGATGTTCGCATTCGGCCTGGCTATGGCGGTCATGATGGTATTAAGACCGGAGGGACTGATCCCGGCATCCCGCCGTAAACGGGAGCTGCACGCAACAGATCAACATACCCCCGAGGATTGAAACGATGGCGACTGAGAAGCCGATTCTCGAACTTAAGGATGTCCACACCTATTACGGTAATATTCATGCCTTAAAAGGCGTTTCCTGCGCTATCGGCGCCGGCGACATCGCCTGTTTAATCGGCGCCAACGGCGCCGGCAAATCGACAACCCTGTTGACAATATTCGGCGTCCAGCGGGCGGCCGAAGGTGAGATTAGATTCAAGGGCCGGCCGATCCACCATCTGCGACCCGAGCAGGTGGCCGCCCAGGGTATTTCCCAAACACCGGAGGGCCGGCAGATATTTCCCAGGATGTCAACACTGGAAAATCTGGAGATGGGGGCGTATTTACGTAATGACAAGGCAGAGATTGCATCCGACATGGAATGGGTCTTCAGTCTTTTTCCGGTTTTAAAGGACCGGGTACGTCAGCTGGGAGGCACTTTAAGCGGGGGTGAGCAGCAGATGCTGGCCATCGGCCGCGGGCTCATGTCCCGCCCGGAGCTGCTGCTGTTGGACGAGCCGTCGCTGGGCCTGGCACCCAAACTAGTCGAGAGGATCTTTGAGACGATTCTGGAAATCAACAAAAAAGGCGTGACCATTTTTTTGGTGGAACAGAACGCCCACATGGCCCTGAGCATTTCAGACACCGGTTACGTTATGGAGACCGGCCGCATCGTTTTAACCGACAAAGCGTCCGCACTTTTACAAAACGAAAAGGTTAAAAAGGCTTACCTGGGTGAATAGTGGAGCCTCAAATATACGTATCTATCTTGTGCGCCATGTACTGCATCCTCTGATTCTGCATCCAAACTTGATGTGGATTTGATTATTTTAAAGAAAATGAAACAATAGTGAACTAATAACAAACCAGGAAAACGAATGAGAACTGAAATGAAACGTAAAATGTACATGGGGATCTGGCGTTTTATGCTCCCACTACCTCTGGCGATTTCAGCAAAAGGGATGCAAAGGGGAGTGTCTGGCGCAAAAACAAAAGCAGATCTTTTAACGGAAGAAGAACGCCAGGCGCATTACTTTATTGTCAAGCAAATGGCGATTGCTAAAGAACCCATAACGGCAGAATTTATAGGAGACAAACTCAACCTGTCGTTGAATCGGGTAAAAGAAATTGTGGAAAAACTAGAAGCGATGAAAACATTTTGTTATCGATACGACAGTCAAGGTATCAACTGGGCCTATCCTCTTGCTTTTGAAGATACAGGTCACAAGATGACCGCCGGCACCGGCGAACAATTTTTCGCAGCTTGAGCGGCGGACGCTATTGCGACTCCCTTCGTGTATGGGAGATTACAAAATGAGGAATTGTTTTTTACTGTTAACTCGGAATGCGCTAACAGCGGAAAACCGATGAAGATCGAACTAGACAGCAATCTGAATATTATCAGCGTGGATGAAGGTTCCGATCCCATGTTTTGCGTAGCCTTGATGAATACTGATAAAACAAAGGAACCAAGCATTGTGGATATTTTCTGACGAAAGTCATTATTCTTCTGGTCAGAAGAAGATGCAAGAGCATACCAAAAGAAAACGCGTAAACTTAAATTCTATATGAATCTTAATGCAATATCTCTAAAAAGCATTAAACAAATACAGTCAGCGATTTTTAATTTTTCAGAAGATGAATGATTGGAGAACAAGAGAGCGAATCTCAGATCTCATCTTTTGGTCCTTAATCTTCTCCTTGAAGTGATCTGAGGAAATCTTTTGGGTTTTGCGCTTTTACCAGGCTCTCCCCGATGAGAAAATTCCAGATGCCCGCATTTAGATTTTTTTCAATATCCGCCCGCGTGTGTATGCCGCTGGCAGCCACGGCGATTTGATAGGGCTCAAACAGCGATTTCAGGCGAATGGCGGTCTCAATATCGGTTTCAAAAGAACGCAGGTTGCGGTTATTGATTCCGATCAGTCCGGCGCCGGACCTGGTGGCTGTTTCAAGGTCCTTTTCCGTATGGATTTCAACCAGAGCGTCCAATTTGAGTTCATCGCAGATATCAAGGTAGTCCTTTAGTTGCTGCTGTTCGAGAATACGGACAATCAGCAAAACAGCATCGGCGCCCATCACACAAGATTCGTAAAGCTGGTAGGCGGAAATCATAAAATCTTTACGAAGTACCGGAAGGGTTGTGGTTTCACGTGCGCTTTTTAAATCCTGGCGGCTGCCTTGAAAAAAAAGCTGGTCCGTTAGAACGGAAAGCGCTGCTGCTCCGCCCTTTTCATATTCGGATGCATATGTTTCCGGGTTCAGATTTTGGCAGATGACACCCTTGGAAGGCGAGGCCCGTTTGATTTCGGCAATGACATTGACCCCCGTTGCACCGGGATGCTCAAGTCTTTTCAAAAATGAACGGCTTGTGCGAGGCATCAGCGCCTGCTCGCGAATTTGCGGTTCCGGCAGGCGTTTTCTAGCCGCCGCAATCTCCTGCTTTTTATGTTCCACAATTTTACTTAAGATATCTTTTCCCATTAGCCGTTTTCCTGGGTGAACTCAACCAGCGCCTCTAACTTTGCCAGAGCGGCGCCTTGGTCAATCGATTCTGCGGCCATGCGGATTCCTTCCTGGAATTCGGCTGCTTTTTCTGCCGCCACAAGGGCTGCGGCAGTATTGAGCAGGACAACATCACGCCGGGGTCCTTTTTCTCCTTTCAAGATAGCCATCGTTATTTCGGCGTTTTCTTCCGGGCTTCCGCCGGCTAGATCGTTTGAATCCGCAAGGACTCCGAAAAATTGTTCCGGATTAATATCATAGGTGCGGATCAGGCCGTCTTTGAGTTCGGAGATGCGGGTGGGTGCGCAGACAGAAATTTCGTCCAGTCCGTCATGGCCGTGGACCACAAAAGCTCTTTTGGTGCCCAGAAGCTGCAGGGCCTTTGCAAACATTTCCGTTAACTCAGGAGCGTATACGCCCAGAAGCTGGCAATTGGCGGCCGCCGGGTTTGTCAGCGGTCCCAGCATATTGAAAATACTGCGCAGCCCCAACTCTTGTCTGGCTTTGGCGGCATGTCGCATGGCGCCGTGAAAAAGCGGTGCAAACAGAAAGCCGATACCGATTTCCTGCACAGCCTCTTCCACGATTTCCGGCTGGGTATCCAGTTTTACACCCAAAACTTCGAGCAGATCGGCACTGCCGCAGCGGCTCGATACCGAACGATTGCCATGCTTGGCGACCGTAATACCGCAACCCGCCACCACCAGGGCTGTGGTGGTGGATATATTGAATGTATGGGCTCCATCACCGCCGGTTCCGCAAGTATCCACGATGGTCTGTGCTGCGGCCTGAATGCGCACGGCTTTGCGCCGCATGGCACGCGCCGCACCGGCCAGTTCCTCAAAGGTTTCTCCTTTGGTGGCCAGGGCTGCCATCAGTGCTCCGATCTGGACGTCGGTTACATTGCCGGAAAAAATTTCAGTTATCATTTGCGCCATTTCGTCTGCGCTTAAATTGTTTCCCCGGACGATTTTGTTGAGATTTTCCCGAAACATTGCGTTTCCTCCCTTATTGTCATTTGTCAGTGCTGTTTATAAAATTTCTGAGAAGCCGTTTTCCGACCCGTGTCATGATAGATTCCGGGTGAAACTGGATCCCTTCGGTTGCATGTTGGCGATGCCGGATTCCCATGATTTCACCGTCATCGGTTTCCGAGCTGATTTCGAGGCATTCAGGGAAATTATCCCTTGAAACGGCCAGGGAATGATAACGCATGGCCTCAAAGGGATTGCGGATGCCCTCATATATCTTTTTGCCGTCAGTGTGAATCATGGAAGTTTTTCCGTGCATCAGCCGTTTGGCGGATACGACCTCTGCGCCGAAAGCGGCGGCAATGGCCTGATGGCCCAGACAGACACCTAAAATAGGAATCTTTCCGGAAAAATGCTTTATCAGCGGTATAATAAGTCCCGCCGATTCCGGGCGGCCGGGACCGGGTGATATGACGATACCTTCTAGCTCCCAGGTGATGAGTTCCGCAAGGGGCAGAACGTCATTACGAACCACCTGGATCGAGGCGCCGATTTGTTCTAAGTATTGCACCAGATTATACGTGAACGAGTCATAGTTGTCGATCATCAAAATCATGGTTGTTTCTCCTAAGTTATGGAAGATTTTTGCAAAAGCTGCAGAGCTTTCTGCATGGCCTTGGCCTTATTGATGACTTCCTGGCGTTCTGTTTCCGGATCCGAATCAGCAACGATTCCGGCCCCGGCCTGAACCGTCAGGGTTCCGTTCTCAATGCAGGCGGTCCGGATGGTGATGGCCATGTCCATGTTGCCGTGGAACGAAATATATCCAACTGCACCGCCGTACGGCCCCCGGGAACTTTGTTCGAGTTCGGCGATGATTTCCATGGCTCTGACTTTGGGTGCTCCGGAGAGGGTGCCGGCCGGAAAGGTCGCCTGGAGCAAATCCCAGGCATCGTATTCAGAACGAAGGTCACAAATGATGTTGGATACCAGATGCATAACATGGGAGTAACGCTCCACGATCATCAGATCCGTAACCTGAACCGTTCCGACTTCCGCCACCCGTCCGAGGTCGTTGCGCCCCAGATCGACCAGCATCAGGTGTTCGGCTCTTTCTTTCTCATCGGAAAGAAGTTCGTCGGCCAGCGCGCGGTCCTCCTGCTCGACTTTACCTCTGGGCCGGGTACCGGCGATGGGGCGCAGGGTGGCGATACCGCTTTCCAGACGTACCATGACTTCAGGAGATGAACCTACCAGGGTTACATTTTCCAATTGAAGAAAGAAGAGGTAGGGTGAGGGGTTGATGTATCGCTGGGCACGGTAAAGCATCCAGAGGTCCGGCGGCGATTGACAGACAAACGGCTTGGAGATTACCGCTTGGATAATATCGCCGGCAACAATATATTCTTTGGTTTTTCTGACCATATCCCGGAAGACTTCGGCTTCCCAGGGAGTTTCCAGTTTGCAGTTGTCGGTTTCAACGATTGTATTGATGGCGGGTGCGGGATGTTCCATTTTGCGAAGCAGGGATTGGATCCGGCGGGTTGCCTCCTGATACGCCTGGTCAGAATCCTGATCCTTGCCGGTAAAGGTGATGACAACCACCATCAGAGTATGCTGGATATTGTCAAAAATCAGCAATTCGTCGGGTATAATAAAGTGGGCCAGCGGTTTGTTCTCCGGCAGCATATTTGGTATTTTTTCAAAAAATGAGACCATTTCATAGGTGATATATCCGACCAGACCGCCCCAGAACCGGGGCAGTTCAGGTACGTGTGCCGGATGATATTGTTTCATCAGGTTGCGCAGTTCAGCCAGCGGGTTTCCGTTGTGCGCAATTTGTCTGACATTGCCGTTTTCATCGATCTCGATTACTTCCGGGTAAACCCGGATATGAGCACGGGCCGAAACACCCAGAAAGCTGTATCTTCCCCAGCGCTCACCGCCTTCAACGCTCTCAAAGAGAAAGACAGAGTTTTTATTTTCATAGAATTTTCTTAAAAGCGAAACCGGTGTTTGGGTATCGGCCAAAATTTCCGCGCAAACTGGAATTACGTTATTTTCTCTGGCCATTTGTCGGAATTGGTCGATGTTGGGAAATTCATTAATCAGCATGGTTGTTCCTTTGCATTAATCAAAAAGGGCCGTGGAGATTTCCACGGCCCTTTGAAATTCAAATAAAAAAGGACCGTGGGTTTAGGCTGTCCACGGTCCTTTATGATTTTTTAATTTAAATCGGGTGTATCAAGCACCAGTGGCATACCCATTATTCCAGGCTTGCCACCACCAGCCAAAATATTGATGTTGAATTATAATGGTTCGCATATCCTTCCTCAAAATACTTGGGGTAAATTACCTGCAATGTTTACAGATTGTCAAGATTTTTTTTATATTGCCACCTTCAAGGTCTCAAGGCACAAAGAAGAATAATTAATTTTGTGTTCTACAGGGGCAGTTCGTGTTAAAAATACCTTGACAAATATAAACCGCTTCCGGTAGCTACTTAGTGCTCAAATGTATTTATGGATGGGCACTAGTTGAAAACTACAAAAGCAGACTTTAAAAAGCGTAAAATGATGATGAAAAATTTGAATACGATAAAATATTTTTGGCGCTGGTGGTGGAAAGCTGGCGGAGAGGGGTGTTCCGGCCGGTTCATATCCGTATGAGCCGCAAGTAATAAGGATCTTAAAGGATCGTGGGCACCTCAAAGCCTACGGTCCTTTTTTAGAAGGGCTGTGGGGTTTTCCTGCGGCCCTTTTTAGTTTCCATTCATAAAACACTTTACTATTCAGCCACTAAGGCACCAAGGCACAAAGATGGGGACTGAATTATCAATCTTAATGATTCAGTTTTATTGGTTAAATTGGTTCCATTGGTTTGGTTGGTTAACAAATAAAACTAATTAAACCAATAAAACCAATCGGACAATTTAAATTAGTACTATAATCTTGGTGCCTTGGTGCCTTTGTGGCAAAATGCCCGGGCATTAACAATAAAATTGATTTTAAGCTAGGAGGAGCAATTATGTTGTTAGTCATGGATCAAAAGGCAACCCCCGAAGAACTCGCTGCCGTGGTGGCGGCTATTGAAGCAAGAGGATACTCAGCCCGTCCCATCCCTGGAGGGGAAAGAGTAGCCATCGGCATTTTGAATAACAAAGGGCCGGTGGATGCCGCGCTTTTTTTAGGACTGCCGGGCGTCAGGGACGCCATTCCCGTTACCCGGCCCTATAAGATGGTGAGTCGTGAGTTTAAACCCGAAGACACTGTGGTTCAGGTCGGTGACCTATCTATCGGCACCGGCGCGCTGACTATCATTGCCGGGCCCTGTGCCATTGAAAGCGAATCCCAGGCATTGACTATCGCCGAGCAGGTCAAACAAAAAGGTGCGCATCTTTTCAGAGGCGGGGCCTTTAAGCCCCGAACTTCTCCGTATTCCTTTCAGGGACTGGGCGAAGAAGGGTTGAAAATCCTGGCGCGGGTGCGTGAAACGACCGGAATGCCGGTTGTCACCGAAGCAATGGATTTTGAAACCTTTGATCTGGTGGAGCATTACGCCGATGTAATCCAGATAGGAGCCCGCAACATGCAAAACTTCAGTCTGCTGAAGCGGGCCGGCCGGGCTAAAAAACCGATTCTTCTTAAAAGAGGCATGGCGGCGACCATCGACGAATGGCTGATGGCGGCCGAATACATTCTGGAAGGGGGCAATCCGGATGTGATTTTATGTGAACGGGGGGTGCGGACGTTTGCGCATCACAGCCGCAACACACTGGATCTTTCAGCGGTTCCCGTGGTACGCAAAGAAAGCCACCTTCCAATTATAATCGATCCCAGTCATGCTGCCGGACGCCGGGATCAGATTATCCCTTTGAGCCGGGCGTCTGTGGCTGTCGGAGCCCACGGCCTGATGGTGGAAGTACATCACGCTCCGGATCAAGCTTTATGTGATGGGGGCCAGGCGCTTTACCCGGACCAGTTTGAGAGGCTGTGTCGCCAGGCAAATTCCATATTCGAGGTCTTCAAATGATTACAGAAATTCTTGCTACCGGCCAGGAAATTATTACCGGAACCGTCATTGACAGCAATTCAGCCCATATCGCACAGGAGTTGGAAGAAACCGGCCTTGAAGTTGTCCGGCACAGTTGCGTGGGTGATGATTTGGATGCGCTGGTTTCCATACTGCAAGAGATCGGCGGCCGGTCGGACATCGGGATAGTTACCGGAGGACTTGGTCCTACGTCAGATGATATTACGGCCGAGGCCGCCGCAAAAGCGGCTGGGGTTGAACTGGCTTTAGACACGAAGGCTTTTAATGCCATTGAAGCGTTGTTCAAAGCACGCCGGCGCTTCATGAGCCCATCCAACAAAAAACAGGCCATGCTGCCCGCAGGTTCCGAATGCCTGCACAACCCCGTGGGAACCGCGCCCGGCTTTTGTCTGAAAATCGAACAATGCATGTTTTTCTTTCTTCCCGGAGTGCCCCACGAGATGGAACGGATGCTTGCGGATGTGGTCATGCCCCGGATAGAGAAAATCCAGGGTATAGATAAAGATGTCAGGATAGTGAAGACGATTGCGACGTTCGGTTTAGGCGAAGCAGTAACCGGTGAGCGCCTGGACGGCTTTGCTGCCGAATTCCCCGATCTGATACTCGGTATTCGCGCGAAACTTCCAGAGATTCAGGTGAAGCTTTACGGCCGGAACAAAGATGGAGATAGCCTCGGTCAACTGATGGAAAAGGCCTCCGCATGGGTTCTGGAGAAGCTTGGTCGTTATGTATTTTCAGTTGACGGTAACGCTATGGAAGTTATCGTCGGAGAGCTTCTTGGCCAAAACAAGGCGACGCTGGCTGTGGCCGAAAGCTGTACCGGTGGGCTCATATCCCACTGGCTGACCAATGTTCCCGGCAGTTCCGACTACTTTCTTTTTTCAGGCGTTACCTATTCCAACGACACCAAAATAAAGATCTTGGGAGTCTCTGCCGAGACAATAAACCGCTGCGGCGCCGTGCACGAAGAGACCGTAAAAGAGATGGCCGAAGGAGCCCGGCGCATTGTAGGGGCAACCTACGGCCTGGCCACCAGCGGTATTGCCGGACCCGCCGGCGGAAGTGCCGACAAACCGGTTGGAACGGTTTGTATCGGCCTGGCCACAGACAGTTCTGCTGAAGCGTACCGGTTTCATTTTCCGTTTGGCAACCGGCTGATGAAAAAAAAGATCTTTGCCATAGCGGCGCTTGATGTGTTGCGACACAAACTTCAGAGTTGTTAACAGTTCAGCCACCAAGGCACAAAGGCACAAAGAAGGGGTATGAATTATCAACCTTAATGATTCAGTTTTATTGGTTAAATTGGTTCCATTGGTTTGGTTGGTTA
>JACNIG010000213.1 GCA_014383215.1 Candidatus Desulfatibia vada
ACCATAATCAGGCCCATACCCTGCAACACCTGTTAACTGCAACATCTTTTCGGGATGCTTCCAATGAAGAACTCCCTGACGATTCGCTTTGATCTATCTCGACAAATCTGGTCCTTAGCGCCGGACACTCCAGAAACAGGTTTAAACGCCTTTCAAAGTCCGCTTCCCGGTATTGCTCCAAAATGCTCTCTGTACTATTCATAGCTTTATCCTCCATTGCTTTCAAAATGCTTGACAGTCAAATCTATAACAGAACTGTCATTTAAAATTCGTTTGTGGCCCAGTCCTCTGGTAGTGTGCAGCACAACATTCTCTAGTTGTTCCGCAACCTCTTTTGAGTCGATATAAGGAATGACAAGATCATTTCTGTCGTGAACAATGAGTATTTTAGGTGTAATTTCCTTTACCAGTTTGTGTGGATCGTCACGATGCATATTGTATCCAAACTTATGCTCAAACTCTAAGATCAGGTTTTGATATATGGTTTGGGGTACGCCATGATGCGTGAAGGTTTTGTGCAAAACATCATTAAGTTTAAGGGCCGGGGCAATAAGGACCGCTTCCAGGGAATGATTCTCTTTTGCCAAACCATTGATTACAGCGGACCCTCCCAAAGAGTAGGCGACAACACCTTTTATATTATTACCATTGCTTGAACTTATAAAAGCTCTGACTGCATCTGTAAGCTCAAAATAACTGCTTGTTTTGCCTTGAGATTCTCCGTGGCCGGGACCGTCAAATGTGAAAACGGCATACCCGGCCCGAATCAGCGGCTCAATAAAACCGTGTAACTGAATCCCGCGCCCTGACCAACCATGCACCAGCAGAATACCCGGACCCCTGCCCCACTTCCAGCACTGTATCGTTTTATCATTTACTGATATTTCAAAGGCCGTGGCATGCTCAAGATAACTCCGCTCCACAGAGTTGGTGCGATATTTGGCGGGTGTGAAAAAAGCCTTTTTGGTTATTATTTTTGAAATTGTGGGAGTATGATTCCACAAAAAGTACAGGGCGATGCGCTTAATTCTTTGCCTGCCCCGATACAAACGAACGTTCGTGCTATGTACTTGCACATTTGTAAATTTTTTGGTCATTTCTTCACTCCTAAAATAAAGTTAAAATAAGAAGAAGGATCCAGGCCTACCTACGCAGAATCTATGAAGAAACAAAGCCTGCAGCCAAGGGATGGCCTCCGGGTGCGGATTCTTTACCGATAATTATTCAGAAGCCGATCCAATGCAATTTCTTTGCGCTTTTTCGTTTCAGAGTTGTCCAGCAATTTAAAATAAAGATGAAAACCCAGCATAAGCGAATAAAGGTCAAAGGCAAACTGTTGACAGTCAACATCTACTCTAAAATCACCGGAACTGATGGCCGCTTGAGCAATGCGGTCCAGGCAATCAATCCAGTCATTTTGTTGCTGCAATAGGCACTCTCTCACTTTTCCGGGACGGTCGCTATACTCTGTGCTGGCGGAAACAAAAATACAGCCTCCGGTCAATGCGGAGCTCCAGTTAATCCAGTTATCGACCAATGCTTTGATTCTGGTAATACCGGCCTTTATTTTCAAAGAAGGGACAATGACGCTCTCTGAAAAAAGCCGGCCGGCGTAATTTAATATTTCGACCTGAAGATTCTCTTTTGATTGAAAATGAGCAAACAGTCCGCTTTTCGACATTTTGATAATTTTGGCGAGTGAGCCGATGCTTACGCATTCGAGGCCCAGCTGGCTGGCCATATCGAGTCCGGCTTCCAAAATAACAATTTTTGTCTCCTGTCCCTTTTTCATGATTGACAATATAGTACGAACGTTCGTTTTTGTCAAGCTTTTTTTCACACTTTCAGATGAACCTGCTTCACCCATTAGTCGCCCCGCCGGCAGAACTGCATTGAGCGCCAATATTCGGGTCCAAGATCACCGACTCAAGGTACCTATATGAATAATTTTTTTGCCAATCTTTATAAAACAATGTATAGTGGTTTCGTAAAAAGTAAAAATTTCCTTTTTACGAACGTTTTAAGTTTTAAGTATTTGCAAATAATCGTAAAACAATAACCTAAAACCTAACACTTAATAAACCTTAGGCTTTTAAAAGCCTAAAACGTGATGAATTCAACTTTTTACGAATTCATCAATCTTTATATTTTATTTAAAAAAGGGCCGCCATGAAAATCGGGTTAAGGTTGAAAATCGGGTTTTTAGCAATTGCGTTTTTGGTTTTGGTTAGTGGATATTTTGGTTTTAAAACTGTCGATATCATTGAGAAACAATCATCGATTTTGTTTTCTGCCAAGTCTCTTTTTGCCAACATAATCGGCATGCAGGCTGCCTTGCACGAAAGTCTGGAATCCAAGCAGCTTGATGAATTGAAACGTATTCAATCAAAATATAAAGAGTATAGCGAGATTGCCGATATCTGGTCAGCAGCCTTACTGTATGGTACGGATTCTATAAAATTTAAATCCAAAGATTCATCCAAAATATGGCAGAAAAGCGGTTATCGGTATTTGGACATTAACGTACCGTTTGACCCCAAAGCTTCGGCAAAAGTTCAAAGGGTATCAGCCCGTTTTAAAAACATGCATGCCAACAGCCTGCAGGCAATGGCAATTTACGCTGTAGAACTGTCCGCCAAAATACGTTTGAAAGAGGAATATAAAAAAGAAGAACAAAACCGCTCTTTCATCGCTAAACAACTTGATTATACAACAAATCTAAGGCTTTTAATAATTCAATCTCGAATGGCCTACTTAAGCAAAGAAGCGCTTTTTCAATATAAAGATAAACAACATATCGATAGATGGCTTAAATCGATTCAGAATTTAAAGCAAAACTGCGCCGTTTTCAACGCTTTTACAAATGTTCAGCTGGATATTATTTTAAAGAGTCTGGATGAATACTATGACATCGCACGGTCAACGTCGGACCTGACCCTTGAGATCAAACAACAAGACTCTGAAAAGTCAGCGAAAGCAGTCCTGGTGGATAAAGATATTATCGCCATAGGCAGGCTGACGGAAGATCTTAACATTATGGTTGCAATGTCAGTAGGTCAAGAAAAGAAAAGGGCCACGCATGCATTCATGAGTGTTTCAGGCTTTATTGTTTTGCTGGCATTTTTAATAGCCTTATTCACTTCTCATTCCATCTTGGATCCCATAAGCAAGTTCCGCGATACCGCTCTGGAAATCTCACAGGGCAATTTAGATGCCTCGGTAAAGACAGAATTAAAAGACGAGATTGGTCAGCTGGCCGATGTTTTCAACGAAATGGTCACAAAATTAAATGAATTGTATAAAAACCTGGATAAACAGGTCCGTGAAAGGACTGCCGAACTGCAAAAGACTAACAAAGACCTGGAAAAAGAAATCACCAAACATATGCATTCCAAGCAAGCTCTGCTGGAAAGCGAAAAAAAGTATAAGGAACTGAGCATAACCGACGGACTTACCAAACTCTATAATTCAAGACATTTCTTCAACCAGCTGGAGTCAGAGGCTAATCGCGCGAGTCGTTACAACCGTCCTTTATCACTGCTGCTTATTGATGTTGATAATTTCAAACTCTTTAATGATACCTACGGTCATATGGAAGGTGATAAGGCTCTTGTATCGCTGGGGGAAGTTATCCGCAAGTGCATCAGGAATACCGACTCAGCCTATCGATATGGCGGTGAGGAATTTACGGTTATTTTGCTGGAAGCCGGTGCTCAAGAAGCGGTTGTTGTTGGTGAGAGAATCCGAAAGACGTTTGAAATGGAAACGTTTTCTCCTCGAGCAGGCGATAGAGTGCATATTACCGTGAGCATTGGAGCGGCCAAATATAACAAAGATGAAAAAATCTCCAATTTTGTTAAAATAGCTGACAAAAATATGTATTTAGCCAAAAATCAAGGAAAAAATCGAGTTGTTTTCTCTTAATAAAGAATCCGAACCCAGAGAACCCGTCTTTGGTTTACCCCTGAAAGAGGTTAATATTACAATGCATTAAGTGACTAAAGTGATCTAAAGTTACAAGTGCCTAAAGTTAAGGTGTCGCTCGCGCAGCGCAGGCGCTTGCGCCGCGTGTTGCTCCATCTATTCATATAAAATTGACAGAATACCTTAACTTTAGATCACTTTAGATCACTTCAAACTTTAGGCACTTTTATCCACTTTCTCATCAGTGGAATAACTTTATTCTGCCAGTCGTTTGAAATTCTTGTTTTTGTAAATTTTTTAAACAAATTATCAATAAGTTGAATCGCTTGATCATATAGGTAAGCTTTTTCGATAACAGCTCCTTCTATATCTTCCGCTGTATCAACCGGACCCGCAAAAGGGGTTTTAAAGCCGGAAATGTTTAAACTCTCTCCCTTGATTGTAAATCGCCATTCTTGATCGTCTGATTTTAAGCAAAGATTCATTTCAATAACGACCGCGCCTTTTCGCAAGGCCAAGATTCCCTCTTCGAGGTCGGCATCATCACCTTTTATGGTTATGCTTTCAACGGTTTGTTGATGGCGGTTTTCCAGGACAATTCGATTTCCAATTTCAAGAGATGGTTTGGCAGGTGACATATTTTTCAAATACCCGGGATCATTTTCAATGATAAACCACAACCATGTCAAAAACTCATCTCCTAAAAATTTAAAACGATTATATGCGACTGCTACATCAAGCATCTATCACTCCGTAAACTTGGCGGGAGTAAGTTGGGCCAAAACATCAAGCTCCAAATCCGACAAACCTGCCGTCAGCTGAGCGATTGTGTACGGAAAAAGTCGTATCAGCTTCAGCTTCATAGACTCTGCAAACAATGATTCGAGTTTTTCATTGGCGACTTTCAAATTTGAAAAGAACCATAATGAGGCATCTTCATAATTCCATAAAACATCATAAATATTTGGTGTTGCCGGAACACGCAGGCTCAGGACATTGAAAACATGGTCTTTTATCATTTTCTTTTCATTTTTCGCCAGGTATTTCCGGCCGGTTACTTCCATTTTTTTGGCCATCTCAATGGCACAATATTTTTTAATAATTTTTGATGGAATGTTTTTTTTGTCAATCCGCAGTGAAAAAATCAGATAGGTCCCGAAAACAAATGAAGAACCCTCAAAACTGGGCTGATATGGATTGTCAAATGAAGTCCACCCAACGGTTAGTTCAGAAGCATGATCATCTATTTCTGAAATTGAATCTTTTTTAAGTGCCGCGGTCACTGTTTCAATAACCGGTTTCTCCAAATTGCCTTCAACTCTGTAACGTGTTATGGAAACAGATGATGACAGTAACCCCATTTATTTTTTCCCCGCAAATAATATCGCAATACGATTTTATAGAACGCAGCTACGCCGCTCTTATGTTTAGTTGAATTCGTGACTTTTTACGACGCCATCAAGTTTGCACGACCAAACAAAGCGGATTCTTATAACCTTTTCTCTTGAGTTAAACAAGATATAATATCCATTTATCACCACAGTTTCTTAAAATCCTTTTCTCTGGTTCAAAATTGCATAATTTTGTGATATCTGAGTCAATGACCGCTCCGTTCATAGAGCGAGAGCTTGCCTTTTTCCGCTGCAGGCGAGAGAAACAAAAGTATTTCAGTGCTTTAAGCATTACGTTTGAAACCGAGTGCGGAACACCCGGCTTTAGGCAACAATAAAAACCTATGGCGATTTTATGAAACACTACTAACGCTTTTAGTTATAGGGAAAGGACAACACTAATGCGTTTCACCTCTGCCCATGAGCGATTACTGATCATTCTGGTAGCATTGCATACTCTGATCATCGGTCTCGTATTTCTCACTGTACCCGACTGGGCAGTTAAGTTCGGTGGTTGGCCCCAGAATATCCGCCCCGTTTTTTTCGGCTATCAAGTAGGTATATTTCACGTGGTGCTGGTGTGCGGTTACCTGATCGAGTATTTCCGATACCGTGGAATAAGCCTGATCATCACGGCCAAATCGATCGCGTTGGTTTTTTTGCTCATAACGCCCCTGTTCCACGAAGTGCCGTGGGCCGTACCTGTGTCCGGCGTTGTAGATGGAGCCATGGCCCTGGTGGTGTGGCTGGTTCATAAAGCGGTCAACCCGGACGGGGAGCAGTTGCAGAATTAACGGACACTTTTACCCTAATTGGGCGTAAACAAAATGGGATTTTTTTTGATGGACACAAGCTAAGGAACAAACAATGTGCAAATTGAATCTGTTTAAAGATGTTCTAAAAAATGAGGTGTTTCCTGCCCTGGGATGTACCGAGCCGATCGCGGTAGCATATGCCGCCGGCATAGCCTCTAAAGAGACCGAAGGCCGGATTAAAGCAATAAATATTATCGTCGACCCCGGAGTGTATAAAAACGGTTTGGCGATAACGGTCCCGAATACCGGCGGAGAAAAGGGCAATCTGATTGCCGGTGTTATCGGAGCACTAATCAAAAAACCCGAATTGAAAATGGAGATTTTAAAAGGAACAAAAGATAACATGATTCGCCGGGCCAAAGCGTTGATTCGGGCAAAAAAAGCAAAAGTTATTTACGATGAGTCCAAAACTGATCTATACATTGACGTTTCGATCAAAACCGATAAAGGTTCCGCCAGAGCTGTGATTGAAAACGGCCACACGAATCTTGTGCGTCTGGAAAAAAATGACCGACTAATTTTTGAAAAAAAGAACAATAAAACCGCATTCAAGGGTCAAGTATATAAACAGATACTTAAAAAAATGAAAATATCCGAGTTGATTGATTTGGCCAAGCATATAGATGACGAGGATTATAACTATATCCAGCATGGCATTGATATGAACTTAAAGATTTCCAAAGCAGGGCTAAAGCTACAAAAAGTCGGTTACTATCTTGCCGATTTAGTGCAAAAAGGATACCTGTTGAAGGGTATTTTTTCTTCCAGCAAAATACTGACCGCCTCAGCTTCAGATGCCAGAATGGCGGGCCTGAATCTCCCGGCAATGTCGAGTGGCGGAAGCGGCAATCAGGGAATTGTAGCTATTTTAGTCCCTTATAACGTTGGAAAATATTTTAAAATCAAAGAAAAAAAGATTCTTCAAAGCATTGCTTTATCCCATTTGATAAACAGCTATATAAAGTGCTTTACCGGCGATTTATCACCCCTTTGCGGCTGCTCCATAGCAGCCGGTGTAGGTGCCGCCGTTGCCATTGTTTACCAGCAAAAAGGAAATGATAAGGCAAAAATTGCTTTAGCTGTCAATAATCTCGTAAGCGATCTTGGCGGCATGCTTTGTGACGGCGCAAAAGCAGGATGCGCTTTAAAAGTAGTCAGTTCAACTGATTCGGCCATCCGCTCGGCTTATATGGCTTTAAATAATCATGGTATTACCGAGACAGAAGGTTTTGTTGGCAAAACGGCTGAAGAAACCATTTACCATTTAAGTAAAATCAGTGAAATTGGAATGGCAAAAGTAGACGCTACCATGCTGGAAATAATGATGGGAAAAAAATTATAAATTAGGGGAGTGTAAAACAGATGATCCCTGACATACTTCTCTTGCTTGCAATTGTCTCCGGATTTTTGGCAGGACTCTTAATCGGACTCGCAGTCTGGCACCGAACGAGATCAGCATACCAGAGTGAGAGAGAAGAGTTCAAGGTTCGTATAGCCACGCTTGAGAAGGGGCGGGAAGCCGATATGGAACAGCTCAAGTGGACAGAGCAGGCGGAATCCAAGATGCGCGAGGCTTTTACGGCCCTGGCCAGTGAAGCTCTAAAAGACAACTCCGAAGCACTATCCCGGCAAGCCAGAAGCAATCTTAAGAGCCTGGTCGATCCTTTGAAGGAAAATCTCACTTCGTTGGATGGATACGTTCGTGAATTAGAGCGTGCGCGCAAAGGTGCATATGAATCGCTGAAGCAGCAGTTGAGTCAGCTCGATGCAACTCACGCCAGACTGCAAAAAACGACTACTACGCTGTCACAAGCGCTGAAATCTCCGACAGTCCGCGGACGATGGGGTGAGCTTCAGCTGCGCCGCGTGGTGGAGATGGCCGGAATGGTCAGCCACGTTTCCTTTGACGAGCAAACATCGACAGAGAGCGGCCGTCCCGACATGATCGTTTATCTCCCTAACGGTGGAATCTTACCAATTGACTCCAAGGTACCTCTAAAATCCTACCTCACCGCGATGGAAGAAACCGACGATCAACTGCGCAAAGCCCATCTGGCCAAGCATGCCAAGGACATGCGTGAACGCGTGAAGGAACTTGCCCGCAAACAATACTGGGATCAGTTCGATGAAACACCGGACTTCGTTGTCATGTTCATCCCTAACGAGGCCTGCCTGGGGACAGCTTTTGAAAATGATCCTGATCTGCTGGAATACGCCATTGATAAAAAGGTACTGATAAGCTCTCCGGTTAATCTTATAGCCCTTTTGAGGGCGGTGGCCTACGGCTGGCAGCAGCATCAAATCACTAAAAACGCTCTCAAGATTGCCCGCGAAGGCCAGGAGCTGTACAACCGCCTGGAAAGATTTATTGATCGTCTGACTGATGTGGGTAAATACCTGAAGAGGTCGGTGGAAGGCTACAACCGCGCACTCGGTTCCCTCGATAATCGTCTAATTCCCGCAGTTCGCCGTTTCCAGGAGATGGGCCTGTCCACAACCCAGCTCGATGCTCCCCCCAAAATCGAGGTTCAACCGATACTTCCGCCGGCTTCAGAAATTGAAAGTCTTAACGACGATGATTGATGATCTCGTAAAAAATAAAGGAATATAAGTTATTTTTTGATTCGCTCGCTATGCAGTACAACTACAGATGGCTAAAATGAACTATAACAGGAAGACATCGGCATTTTTATGGATATTTCTGGCCTTATCGTTGCTTTTCCCTTTAAAGTTGCCCGCCGAGTTTTACAAATATTTCGACAAAGAAGGAAAGCTCCATTTTGTTGACGATCAAAGCAAAATCCCGCCGGAATACAGAAATAATATTACCGTCTACAAGGAAAAATATGACCATCTTTCTGAAAAGGAAAAAATCGACAAACTGAAAACTGACGCAAAAAAGGACGAGGAAACTCGAAAACGGCGAGCTGTTGAAGAAAAACTTTTAAGAAAAAATGAATTGATAAAAAAAAGACAACAGCAGAAGATTGCAAAAGAAAAATATTTAAATAATTTGCAAACCAAAGTTGCGATTGAAGGGAATCGTGTGCTTGTGCCTGTAAAACTGGGATACAGAGGAAAAGAAGTAGAAGCTACACTCCTGCTCGATACAGGGGCTACGATCACAACGGTGCATCAACAAATTGCAGACCAATTATATATCACCCAGACAAAAAAGGCTGAAGCCAAAGTAATATCAGGCAAAGTGCTCGATTTCAAAACAGCAAAAATAAGTTACATCAAAGTTGGTCCTTTAAAATTGGAAATTCCGCTTGTGGGTATAATTAAACACAAAGGTCCTGCCGTCGGTCATAACGGATTGCTGGGCATGGACTTTTTGCGGCATTTTGATTATAGTATCGATTTTGAAAAAGGTATTATTAACTGGAAACCTTGATCCGGATCCTGTATCAGATTTAAAGAGGCTTTTATGAAAAAACCAAATCCGGAATACATTAAAAGGATTAAAGAACTCGTCAATGGTTCCCCCTATTTCTCACTGCTTTCCATGAAAATCCTTGATATCGGCATCGGGTTTTCAGTTGTTGAAATAAATCTAGATCAAAAGCACTTACAGCCTTTCGGTCTTGTTCACGGCGGGGTCTTTGCATCCATAATTGACGCCGCCGCGTTCTGGGCATTTTTTTATGAAATTGAAGATCAAAACACCGGAGCAACCTCTGTTGATCTCAAACTGAATTATCTTTCGCCGGCAACCTCAGGCAAACTGATTGCCAAAGGCCGTCAAATCAAACATGGAAGAACTCTCGGGTACGCCGAAGCCCACGTGACAAACGAAAGCAGCAAGATCCTGGCCCACGGAACATCAACACTTATGATAATACCCGGCAAAGGGCTGACGGCTGATCCCCCCTTCCCGCCAAATTCCTCGAAAAACAAATAAAATGATTCTTTCAACAAAGCTACAAAGCAAAGAAAATTTTCTCGTGGGTGTCATCTCTGACACCCACGGCGTGCTTCTACCGGCAGCGACCGCAGCCCTTAAAGGCGTTGACCTGATCATCCATGCCGGAGATGTCGGCAACATCGATGTTATAGACGAACTGCAATCACTCGCACCGGTCGTGGCTGTGCGCGGCAACATGGACGGTGCCCAAGACTTACAGGGTCTTCCCTATACGGAGGCCGTGGAAGTCGGCGACGTTCTACTGTATGTAATTCATGATATTCACAGAATCGACATTGCTCCGTCCCAAGCCGGCTTTGATGCCGTAATCTTCGGCCACCTGCATTGTCCTTCTATTGTGAAGCAAAGCGGAGTGCTCTATCTTAACCCCGGCAGTGCCACCCAGCCACGCCGTAGCTATCCGGCCTCACTGGCTTTGCTCAATATACGGGGAAAGGATGTAAAAGCACAAATTATTAATATCGATGATTAGTAAACATTTTAGCAACTGAAACCCGTAAACAGGACGCTGTCAGCTTGCAATCTCCTTCCAAAAGCTTATAGTATTTAATAAGGTATTGCCTAGGGAAATAGAGCAGACCCGCCACTTTTAAAACAAAGGAGGTCAGACATGAGCTTAAAAGCAGATATCGATAATTTGATTGCACAATCCAGCGAACGTATTCCGCCAGATATTCAGAAGATGATGGCAGCCGACACTGAACGGCTCAAACAGTCCGGCATAGAAGACAACAGCCTCAAAGCCGGTGATAAAGCTCCGTCCTTTACGCTTCCCAACGCCAAAGGCGAGCAGGTATCGTCGACCGACCTGCTGGTCAAAGGACCCGTGGTGCTCAGTTTCTACCGCGGCGGCTGGTGACCGTACTGTAATTTAGAGCTGCGGTCATTGCAGCTTGCGCTTCCTGAAATCGAGGCCCTCGGTGCACAGCTTGTCACCGTGTCGCCTGAGTTGCCCGACAAATCTCTGTCAACCGCCGAAAAAAACGATCTGGCCTTCGAGGTGCTGAGCGATGTCGGAAATAAAACGGCCCGCGACTTTGGCCTGGTGTTCTCTCTGGCGGAAGAGCTGCGTCCCATATACGCAAGCTTCGGCATTGACATCCCTGCTTACAATGGTGATGACACCTTTGAGTTGCCCATGCCGGCGACCTATGTGATAGATGCCGACGGCACTATTGTCCACGCTTTTGTGGACGCCGATTATACCAGACGGCTGGAACCGGCCGAGATTGTTGAGATTCTTAAAACCACAAAAACAGATGGGTGATATATCAAAATGGAAGAAAACAATGTTTTAGATATATTAAAACAAGCTATTTTGCTGGAAAGAAGAGGCAAGGCTTTTTATAAAAAATTCGCCGAACAGGCCGAAAACAGCGCTGTCAGAGATGTTTTTCAAATAATGGCGGATGAAGAACAGAAACATATCAAAACACTTGCCGAGCAGTTTAAGGCATATAACCGGGATAAAAAGTTCATTCGAGGAAGTTTTGATGACACAGGCACCAGTCAGGTGGCTTCCAAAGTACTAACGCAGGAAATCAAGGAAAAAATCTCCGCTGCCGGCTTTGAAGCCGCCGCAATTTCAGCCGCAATAGCAATGGAAGAGCGCGCCGTCAAGCTTTACGCTGAAAACGCAGAAACAGCGGCCGATCCCGAAGCCAAAAACCTGTATGCATGGCTGACGCGTTGGGAACGCGAGCATCTGAATTTTCTTCTGGATATCGACAAGGCCTTACGAGAAAAGATATGGTTTGATAACAAATTCTGGCGTTTTTAATCGGCATTGCCGGAGGCAGATTGTTTTGCCTTGCCGCCTTATCAGCGGCAAAGGCAAAAATTACTTTTCTGTGATCTCTGCGCCTGGTTTAATATGGTCGGTAACGGGCGTTTTTTTTCTATCAACTTGTTTTATCTGATGCGTTTGGCAATTGCCCTGAAAAGTAGCTCCTTCTTCTATCTCGATTACCGGAGCTTTAATATTTCCAAAAACAATACCTGATGCGCGCAGGTCAATCTTTTTTTCAGCAATTATATTGCCATGTATTTTTCCATAATTAATAACATTTGAGACAATAATATCAGATTCTACCTTCCCGTCTATGTCTATTATGAGAGTTCCCTCACCAGAGATATTTCCTTTAACATGGCCTTCAATCCTGATAGCTCCGGAAAACTTCAGGTCACCTTCAAACTTTATGTTTTTTCCTAAAAAGGAGCCTATCTCTTTTTCTGTCTTATTTTTTTTTCTCTTTTTCAGCATAAATAACTCTCAATTTTTGACGCCTAATAATAAAGGCATGACTCGGTGCAGGAATTAATACTTCAACTTGTATCTTTGCCATTAACATACTTTCAAACACTGGTTGTGTCAAAAGATAAATAATAAAATCGTGTTACGATTTTATCTTTTATTTGAATTCCCGCGCTGCAAGCAGTGGTGAATTCAAATTTAAACGTTGATAGATGCTTAATTTGGTTGACATCTCCAGAAAATTATTTTCTTATTGAAAAGAGCAAGTTGGTGAAAAATATAAAAACCAAAAAGGAGGGAATTGATGACAAAAGCTGAATTGATTGAAACAATGGCAAAAGATGCAAAAATTTCTAAAGCTGCTGCAGGGGCCGCTTTGAACTCTTTTGTTACCAACGTTACAAAGGCATTAAAGACAAAAGACGGTAAGGTAACTCTGGTGGGGTTCGGTACTTTTGCAAAAGTCCGCCGAAAAGCTCGAAAAGGTCGTAACCCTCAGACAGGCGCGGTAATAAAAATTAAGGCCAAAAATGCTGTAAAATTCAAAGCCGGCAAGAAGCTAAAAGACGCTGTGTAAATATTTGAGGCGGTTTATTTGATCTTTAACGGCAAATAGACCGCTTTTATTTTTCTGAAAAAACATTGTCTTTTTCAGACAAATCACATCCCAGGGCCACCATGATCTTTCTTTTGATTTCCAACAGGTAGTTCAATCCTACATTAATTTTTTGATATAGTTCATTGCATGCATTATTTATTGTTGATTTTATCAGTTTTATTTTGGTCTGGAAACTTTATTGTGGGAAGGGGGATTCACAATGAAATACCTCCCATAACCCTGGCATTTTGGCGCTGGGCGGTTGCTCTGGTAATTATATTACCATTTTCAATCGGGCATATCATACATCAAAAGGATTTAATTAAACAAAACTGGAAAATTCTTACCCTGCTGGCATATTTTTCAGTAACCAATTTCAGCATGTGTATATACTTAGCACTTAAATCGTCTACAGTAACAAATACAGTTTTAATAAACTCAATGATACCAATATTTATTGTAATTGTTTCCTGGATAGTTTTTAAGGAGCGGATTACCGTAAGGCAAACTATCGGGATCTTGGTCTCTTTCGCCGGCCTGATCTTTATTATTTCCAATGGAAACCTGGCCACTCTTGCAGCCGTTCAGTTTAGTAATGGAGATATGTGGACTATTTCAGCTGGAATTGGCTGGGCCCTATACTCGGTGTTACTTAAAAAATGCCCCATTGAACTTAATTCTCTGAGCTTTCTTGCAACTACCATAATAATAGGCTTAGTTTTTATTTTCCCTTTTTATATCTGGGAAATGAGCACTGGAAAGACGATGATTTTTTCACAAGCCGCTATAGGAAGTATTTTTTATGTCGCTCTCTTTGCGTCAGTATTAGCATACATATTTTGGAATAAATCTATTCAAATTATCGGAGCAAACAAGACGGGTATTTTTATTCATCTTATGCCGGTGTTTAGTATTATTTTGGCTATCATTTTTTTACATGAGAAGTTAAGAGGATTTCATATAAAAGGAACCATCTTAATATTTTTAGGAATCTTTTTAACCACAACCCCGCCTTTGACGGGATCTGCGAGGCGATTTCCTTCGGCAAGCTCAGAGTAAAGAATCCGGGCTCAGAGGGCCAGGTTTTGGGTTACCCCTGGAAGATGTTAATATTACAGTGCATTAAGTGACTAAAGTGAACTAAAGTTACAAGTGCCTAAAGTTATGGTGTCGCTTCGCTCCATCTATTCATATAAAGTTGACAGAATACCTTAACTTTAGTTCACTTTAGCTCACTTTAAACTTTAGGCACTTTTAACGCTGAGAAGTTCCTCAAGGCCGGCGTCTGTTTTAATCAGTTTTTCCTTTTTTAGTTTGGGCAGTTTCTTAACCAGCCTCTCGATTTTCAGGGCCAATTCTTTTTTGCCTATCTGTTTTTTGACAACAAGCTGCAAGGGTCCCCTTCCACGCAGATACTTTGACCCCTTATTTGCTTGATGTTCAGCAAATCTGCGTTCAACATCAGTGGCAATACCTGTATATAAACTTCCATTGCGGCACCTTACTATGTATAAGTACCATTTTTGCATAGGAATTTTAGGTGAAATTTATTCGTCCCAACCAGTAGGTTTTGTTCGTTCTTGTTTAAGCCTGCTTCGACACTTTTTTTCGTTTAACCGGCGCTTTTTGGCGGCACGCGAGATTCGGGTCTTTTTCCGGAACTTAACAGGTTTAAGATTTTCCTGTAACAGTTCGACAAAACGTTCAATCGCAGCTTCCCTATTCGCTGCCTGGCTGCGATGGAGTTGGGCAACGACCCTCAAGACGCCGTGTTTGTTGACCCTTGTCCTCAAACGGGTCATGATCTGATTTTTATGCTCTGCAGAAAGACTTGGCGAATTAGCCACATCAAATAGAAGTGTAACCCGACTGCTAATTTTATTAACATTCTGGCCGCCTGGCTTGCTGCTGCGGGAAAAGGTGAAAGATAATTCATCCTCTCCTAACAAAATTCCTTCTTTGATCTTGATCATGTGTCTGATTCCGGACCCTGATAACCGTATTTATGGATGGCACTAATAAGTGGATAATCATATCGATCTATTAAAAGCGATGACTGCGGTATCATCTTTTACGTTTTTATTCTCTGCATATTTTCTCATCCATTAACGGCCGCCTCCTGGAGAGGGTTATAATATATCAACAATTATCTTTTGGTACAATATTACTGGTTTTAGTACTTTGATCATAAACTATTACTGCATCGCCTTTTTTTAGTTGTCTTTTTACCATTGCCACATCATTCTCAATTGATTTTTTCTCATATCCTGTATCGGTTCCATCACGCGTGACAAATTCCTCAATGAGTGCTTGAAGCGCTTCCGGGCTTAATTTGTCATATGGAATTATCATTAACTTTTTATTGATATTCTTTTTATTATCAGTTGCAAGCTTTTCCTTCCCTGCCACTCATCCATATTGAGTGTATAAACTACTTCTAATTTATCATTAGAATTAATTCGTAATGGATCACCAGGATTATCTAAAGCATAAAATTGTATTGCTTTAATACCATCAAGTTTCATGGAAAGATGAACTGGATTTTTACCCACTACCCTGATATTAGTTGCAGTCATTATATCACTGAATGTGGGAGAAGGAAAACCTATCCCAAAAGGATTTAGAGCTTCTATCTGGTAATAGGTAGCAGAATTAAGATGTCCTTTTAAAGAGCCGTCTGTTTTAATGTATGGCGTTGTATCCTGGTCTGCAAGCTGGATGTTTACATTATCATTAAGTCCCTTTTGTAATATCTCGATGTTTTTCTTATGAATTTTCAATCCTGCCGCAGCCCTGTGCCCACCAAACGATACCAGAATCCCCGGATAATTATCATCAAAAGATTGCAAGGCGTCTCTGATATACAGAAACTGGCCTGATCTTCCGGAACCTGCAACGAGATCATCGCCTATATCTGCAAGCATGATTGCGGGAATACCAAAAGTTTCTGCCAGTCTGCCTGCAACAATACCTTGAACCCCTGGATCATAACTTTCATTATAATCAATAAAAATATGATCTTTTTTATTAATCTGTTGCTTGGCTGTATCAAACATTCTCTTTTCAATCTTTCTGCGATTATAATTACAATGATCCAACTGTTGATATGCAGCCGATATCTTATCAACGTTTTTGCTAACTAAAAAATCAATCGCTGCGTTTGCCTCTCCTGTCATACGAGAACCGGCATTAATTCTGGGTCCTAACTGGAAACCCAAAAATCCCACATTTGCTTTTTGTCCATTTAGAGCGACACGCCAACACTCTCTTGTTTGTTCGTTCATGAATACAAGTCCCTGCTTTACAAAGTATCTGTTTATAGGAGATGCAAGAGAGACAAGATCAGCCACAGTTCCAAGTGCCACATAATCAAGAAATCTGTGCAGGACTCGTTTTTGATCCATACTGCAATCCAATTCCTGGGCAACTACAGTCATTAAAAGCCATGCAACACCGCATCCGGCAATATTATTGTCATATTGACAATCCTGCCTTTGTGGATTTACCACTGCCCAGGCAGCTGTGGGGACTCCTTCTACTGGCAGAAGATGATGATCCGTAACAATCACATCGATGCCCGCCTTTGCCAGTCTTTCAATCCTGGAACCATCTGAAATCCCTGCATCTGCCGTTATTACTAAATCAGGATGGAGTTTTTCTATTTTGCCGGCAATAGTATCAGTTAATCCATAACCATCTTGGGTTCTGTGTCCTGTTAATGCTTGAATGTTGCTTTTCTTAACCCCAAAAACATCATGTAAAGCTCCATACAAAATTGCCATGGAAGCACAACCATCGACATCATAATCGGTGAAAAGCAAAATATTTTGATTGGTTTGAATTGCATCTATTATTCTTTGTGAAGCTTTCGTGGAGCCGGCCATATCTTTTGCCGGCTCAACACAATCAAAGGAAGGATTGAATATATTTTTATTAAACTCATCTGTTCTGCCGGCGATGATCCGGGAAACTATTCCCGGATATCCCTCATTAATACAAGCCTGATGAACTTCTTTATTGATTTCTCGCTGTTTTATGTGCACGGGAACGACTTGGTTGATTTTAAGATCAAGTTAAGACTGAATGTGTTATCTATCATATGGGATTATTCATTTTGATCCATTGAAATGCCAACAGGGAACTGAGCAGTCACCTTGTCACCCTTCTTGGTGATTATTATCCCAATCGAACCACTGTTGCCTCACCGATGTTGCTGTACCGGTCCGGAACACATGTGAGGATGATGATTTGGCATTCTTGACCCGCCTTCGCAAGGACGGCTCCCATCAATTTAAGCCTCTCAGGGTCTGTATATCCCAGAGCATCATCTAAAATGAGGGAAGCCCCGCCATCCTTTGAAACGGTCATCGCACAGGCCAAACGAGATATCATAGAGATCTGTTCTTTGGTGCCCCCGCTCAAGGAATCGAATGGGACATTACAACCATCCATCGTCCGGCTGGCAACCGACAGATTCTCAGTCACCTCCACCTCAAAGGAATCGTTGAATACCAGGCGTCCGAGCCTCTCGATTTTCTCCTTGAGGGGAGCCACATAGGCCCTGCGAGCCTTATCACGTTCCTCTTTCATGGTTACATACAGCAGCTTAGCCGCCGATGCTCTCCGTATCATCGCTTTATTTGCTTGCCGTATGTAATTGAGATGACTCTGGGCCGCATGCAGTTTCTCATGCAAGCCTTCTTCACCGAAGACCTTGAGACGAGTTCGTACTTCTGTGTTTTCTTGCTGGGCCGCTTCACGCTTTTTTTCTGTGGTTTGCAAGGAACCCTGCGCAGTTTCGGCCAGAATTCTTACTCGATCAGGTTCCTTGCCGCAAAGATTTGCCTCGGCAGACTTGACGTTCTCTTCTTCTTTATGGACAGCCTTGGTGCACTTTAAATGCTCCGATTCGAGGTAGTCATCGGAGGCGTTCCCCCGGGAACGCGAAAGTTCGTCTTTAGCACGTTTTAGTTCATCTGCCTTTAGGTCAAGCTCCACTCTTATTTTCTGATATCGTTCTCTCAGTCCGTCTCGTACCTTGCGGGCCGAATCCAGCTCTGTTCTTGCTACTTCCCATGCCTCGTTGTCCCTTTCAAGCCCGTCCTCCGCACTTCTTAATGCCTCCTTCGCGGAAGCCAGATTTGGAGGAAGATCGGGTTTCGGTACCCGGGCAGTGGGATAAGCAGGAACACCTTTTCCCAGCCCTAGGACCTTTCTTTCCAGTTCTTCATAGGTGAGATCGCGCAGGTTCTCTTGCTCGATTTCCTTTCGTCTCGCTATAGACTGCTGCGCTTCCCGTCTGGCTTCAAAGGATTGTCTCGCCTCATCCGTATTGCTCACTCCTGCATCATTGCATAAGACATCAAGCTTTTGCTTTGCTTCGTCGACCTTTTTCAAAAGATCAGATGAACTTGAGCCGGCTGTCAAGTCCATCTGTAAAGATCCTGGAATCGTCACGCGAATCCGATCAGACACGGATAGACTGCGCTCCTCGTCTTTTACGATAGTAGTATGCTCGCCATCAATTTGGAAGTCGAGGTCGGTCAGCCCTCTTAGCAGAACATTCGGTGCGCCTGTCTCCAACATCGCCCGAGCTGTAATTAGCGAGCGCTCAGCCTTCTGTATTGTTTTCAGAATTGCTTCGTCTACACTGTTTTTCACGAGCACTTCTTCAGAAAGGGCCGCCTCTTCCCGTGCGCGATCGATGCGCTCTTTACGTTCCTTCAGTTGTTCCAAATGCAGCTTATTGTTGAAGTAATCAAAATCCGCACGACGCAGATTAAGCAGTGATTCGGCCGCTTTACGCTGCGCTTCAGTTGCGAATGAATCCGATTGTGCCCTCTCCATATCGGTCTCAGACTTCTTGACGGATGCGGTTGAAGATTTGCTGGATTCTTCGAGTTCCGCGTGTGCTTTTTGGGCTTTTAAGACCGCTTCTATAAGGTCTTGGCGCACGGCCTTATCGCGCTTTGCGGCCTGCTCAGATTTTTGTGCCGACTCCAACTTAAGACGAGCAGTTTCCAGAACGGTTTCCAGACTTTTAATTTCATCGAGGGATTTCATGTAGTCAAAAAGATCCACGCGAAGATCCTGCTCTTGTTTCTTCAATCGTTCCAGTTCCAGGCCGAGATCTGCAGCCCGAATTATATCCTTTTCCAGGTTCTGGATCTGTTTTTCCAGTGAAACAACTTTTGCTTCTGATTCCGCCTGGGCTTTTTGGGCCTCCTGCAATTCCTTTTTTTCACTGCCGCGTTCCGTGAAATAGCGTCCGTACTCCTCTTTAACCTTATCGAAAAGGCTTTCCTCTCTTGGATCTGCTTGATGGCCTCCCGCAGCAATATCGAGGGCGGCCGACAATGACGTCTGCCTTGATAAATTGGCCTGCTGGATTGCTTCACCTTGCTGAATGCAAAGTGCTCTCCACAAATCAATATCTATGGTTTCGCTGAGAATTTTCTGGGCACGTTCATGAGCTTCGCGCCCGGTGTGGTTTTCCGGGTTGGGACTTTTGATAGTCAGGGTAGTTTCCGGTTTCTTGTAAAATCTCTTGAAGTAAGTAAAACAATAAGGACCACTTTCTGCTTCCAATTCAATCTCTGGGCCTGCGTCATGATGTGCGGGCCTGACTGCATCGATACTCCGGTGCTTACTCGAATCAAGATAATCGAAAAGAAGCCCTATTGATTCACTAAGGCTGGTTTTTCCCGTTTCATTCGGACCCTCTACAATGGTTAAACCATGGCGGCCGAATTGCACCTCGGATTCATCAATGCCCCGGTAATTGGCCAGGCGGAGACGCAGAAGTCTCATAATTCCCTCCCTGCAAGTCTAACGACAAGAGCAAGGGCATCGCGTGAAGTATCAGCATCGGAACCTGAATCTTCAACCTTTGACCGCAACCGCTTGACAGTATTACTGGCAAAACCCGAAAACCCAAGGTCTGTGAAATCGGCATCTTCCGGAATTACGACAAGATTGTCCATACGTGTTTCGACTGCTCCCAGAATTTCTTGAACATGATAAATAAGCTCTTCAAGCTCGCTATGGAGTGATAACGAGAGACCGCCGACAAAACGCAATTTGACAACGGTTCGTTCTTTGTCCCCAAGATTTTCAACCCAGGCACGAAGCGCATCGATGTCCTCTTTGGTATTGAGGTCTATTTGATCACGTTCGATGAATTTCCATCTTCCGATATTCACCTCTTTTGTAGTTACGCCACCTCCGTTGATTGTAACGACAAGGGCAAAGCCCGGTTTCACCTCGTTATAATCCGTTTGCTCGGGAGTGCCCGCGTACCACACACAACCGCTGCCACCTACCTTGGTAAGAGAATGTCGATCTCCCAAAGCCAGGTAATGAATCTTATTCTGTGCTATCGCGGCTTCGGCTGAACTAAGAGAAATAAGAGCCGGATCGTCAAGATTAGGAGAAAGGCTGTCCACCATCCCATGGGCAACACAAACACGCGTAGTATCGACTGCGGCTTCAAGCTGTCCTGTTGTCAATGCAACCAGATCTTGCAGGGGGCGTTTCGATGGCCAGGGTATTCCTATTATCTCAATGCCTTCGTCAACGCGAATAGGATTCGTGTCCTCAATCACATGGACATGGGGCGGCTTTCGTTCTAAAAAAGTCGTGGCGCGGTAGACGGATGCAGCGTTGAGCGAATCATGGTTGCCGGGAAGCAGGTATACAGGTACAGGCACATCCTTCAAAGCCTCTATAGCGCGCGAGACGGTCTTTCGATCAACCAGGTTTGACTCGAATACATCGCCGCATACCACCATAAACCGGCAATCCTCTTCTTTAGCAATGCGACCAAGTTCACGGATGGCATCAAATCGGGACTGGGCAAATCTCTCCTGGACCCCTTCTGAGAAAAAGTGGCGGGTCATCCCTAATTGCCAGTCGCCTGTATGCAGAAAGCAAAAGCTCATTGTTTATTACCCCTCCATGCTTCAACGATATTGTTCCAATCGATGAATCTTTCCTCTTTGCCGGCCCGGACCACCCGATACCTTACGGAAATCGGCCTCCTTGTACAGGTCCTGAATAACAAATAGAAAAAGAATTATCAAGATTCATGGTGAAGTTGCAGATATCTGAAGCCGGATAAGCGGATAAAAATTAGGCAAGTGTGCTCAACAGCACCTTGATATCGTATAATAATTTACACTAATCACTGATCAAGGCTTGAGCCCGCTCAGAACATTTAAGCATTGATTTCTCTGGTCTTGTAGAACCTTATCCCGAGCCATTCTTCCATGCAATAGCCGAGCTGCC
>JACNIG010000048.1 GCA_014383215.1 Candidatus Desulfatibia vada
TATGAAAATAGCAAGTTTCAACGCCAACGGGATCAGGGCACGCCTGCCGGTCATTCTTAAATGGCTTAAGCAGGAATCAGTGGATGTTCTCTGCGTTCAGGAGACCAAAGTTCAGGATCAAGATTTTCCCTTTAAGCCGTTTGCAGATGAGGGTTACTATTGCAATTTTAAAGGCCAAAAAAGCTATAACGGTGTTGCCGTTATAAGCCGACATGAGCCCCGGGAGGTCTCCACCGGCTTTGGTGACGGTGATGCCCAAGAAAAGCCGCGGCTTATCAGGGTAAATATCGACGGGGTCGAAATCGTTAATACTTACGTACCCCAGGGGCGCGACCCGGATTCGGAGCACTTCAAGTATAAGCTCACCTGGTTTGACCGTCTCCGCAACTATTTTGAAAAAAACTATACAACGGACATGCCGGTCATTTGGACCGGTGATTTTAACGTGGCCTTGGACCCGATTGACGTCTATGATCCGCAAGAACTGCTGGGCAGTGTCGGCTATCATCCCAAAGAGCACAAAGCGTTAAGGCAGGTAATGGAATGGGGCTTTGTAGATGTATACCGCCTGCATCAGCCAACAGAAAAAGCGTTTACCTTCTGGGACTATCGCATCCCCAATGCAGTCAAGCGGGGTTTGGGGTGGCGCATTGATCATATCTGGGCCACCCCGGTGTTGGCCAAAACCTCCAAAGCCGCCTGGATCGATCGCGAACCCAGGCTCTGGCAGCGGCCTTCGGACCATACCTTTATTGTGGCCGAATTTGAAAACTTAGGTTAATAATTTATATGTAACATTGTGATATTTTTATTTGACACTTTCCACGCTTTTTTTTATTATGCTTGCCTTTTGGCGGGGTCTTGAATATTTCATGAAATACTCGGATTTGCATTACCTTTTAAAAAATTAATGGATAAAAGGCCGGTTGAATGGCGCACAAATGCCAACAGGATAAAGTGGACGATATCAAACAGACGGTCAAATTAATGGCAAAAAAGGTGGAGGCCGCTTTGGCATCTTCGCCCAAGCCGCTATATCAGGGTCAAAAGATTATTCGTTTGACGGTTCAGGTCCCTGACCAACCGTTGCTGCCATGGCTGCAAAGCCAGAACTTCAGCCTGAAAACGTACTGGTCGAACCGTGAGAACCGCTTTGAGGTCGCCGGAGTGGGTGCGGCGGATTATATTGGCGATACCGCAGGATACGGTTATCGCAGAGTGTTTGACCGGCTGCATAATTATCTTGATCACTCCAACCCGGATGTGCGGTATTATGGCGGGTTTAAGTTCGCCCCCAATCAAACCTCCCACGATAGCTGGAAGCGATTTGGCCGCTATTATTTTGTTTTGCCCCGCTTTGAATTGATTAAATCAAAGGATAAAACTCTCTTTGTCTGTAATTTGCATGCCGATGGATATGATCACACGTCTATTATGGCTCAGCTTGAAGCTATTACCTTTGAAACTGACGGCATCGACAATGGCATCCCCAAAATTATCTCAGAAAAAAATTTCCCTGGAAAAAGCCGCTGGAAAGCCAGTGTTCAGTCGGCGTTAGCGGCTTTTGAAACGCAGAGATATGAAAAAATTGTTCTGGCTCGCAAGAGAGCGTTGGAATTTTCTGACAACATTAACCCTTTTATAATATTACAGAAACTAAAAGATAAAGCTTCAAACAGCTATAAATTCTGTTTTCAACCGGAGGATAATCTGGCATTTATCGGCGCATCGCCGGAACTGCTTTATTATCGTAAAGGAAGAAAACTGCAGAGTGAAGCAGTCGCCGGCACCCGCACGCGGGGCCGAACCAGCCAGGAAGACCAAAGCCTGGGCGAGGAACTCTTGGGGAGCGAAAAGGACTTGCGGGAACATCGCTACGTGGTTGACAGCGTTAAAGATGCCTTTGTATCTTTGACCCCCCCTTCCTTGAACTGCAACAATATGTCCGTCTCTTTGTTAAAGCTTGCCCGCATACAACATTTAATTGCCCGTTTTGATATAAAATTAAAAGATAGTGTTTCGGATGCCGAATTGATCGAAACCTTGCATCCCACGGCGGCGGTCGGGGGCTATCCCAAGGATAAGGCTGTAGAGGAAATTGGTCGTCTGGAAGAATTCAACCGTGGCTGGTATGCCGCTCCGGTGGGCTGGGTAAAGCAGGATGCCGCCGAATTTGTCGTGGCGATTCGATGTGGTCTGGTAAAAAATAACACCCTTAATTTGTATTCCGGCGCCGGTATTGTTCGCGGCTCCGTCCCGGACAATGAATGGGACGAGATGAACAATAAAATCGATATGTTTTTAAGTGTACTAACCTGATGTTCAATCAAAAATCATCCAGCTTGAACGCACTTTGGGCACAGTTGATCGTCCAGGAACTGCTGCGCATTCAAATAAATCAATTTGTACTTTCCCCCGGTTCCCGATGCACCCCGCTGACCGCCGCCGTAGCGTCTGAAAAACAAGCAGCAAGCATTATACATTTTGACGAAAGGGGCGCTGCTTATTTTGCCCTTGGATACGCGCGCGCGCGCGGGCGTCCGGCGGTCCTGGTATGTACTTCCGGAACCGCTGCTGCAAATTATTATCCGGCGGTGGTGGAAGCGTCCATGGACATGATTCCGCTGATACTGTTGACGGCCGATCGACCTCCGGAACTGCTTGCAAGCGGTGCCAACCAGACCATCGACCAAGTCAATTTATACGGCAATTACGTACGCTTTTATTTCGAGCTGCCCTGTCCGGATGAGCAGGTTGCACCTGAATCTGTCCTTACGCTGGTAGATCAGGCCGTTTATCGAACCATGCGTTCGCCCGCGGGTCCGGTGCATATCAACTGTATGTTCCGGGAGCCGCTGGCGCCGTCGCCGTTGCCAAAAGATTTCAGCCAATATCTTACCGGCGCCCAAAGATGGATAAACGGGGACAAACCGTTCACCGCATATGAGCCGTCAATTAACACCATCAACGACGGCAGCATCGAACAAATAGCGACACTCTTAAATGCAACGACCAACGGCCTGCTGGTTATCGGCAGTTTGAGTTCGGATGCGGACAGAGAAGCTATCCATCGATTATCTCAGATGTTGAACTGGCCGGTGTTTGTCGACATCCGTTCCGGTTTGCGGCTGGGTGTCAAAGACATTAACATCATTAGTTACTTCGACCAATTGTTGCTGTCCGAGAAATTTAGCACCATAAAACTTGCAACAATTGTACACTTTGGCGGCATACCGACCTCCAAGCGTTTTGAACTCTTTTTACAGCAAAACCAGCCGGAGCATTACATCCATGTGGCCGCACATCCCTTACGGCATGATCCAAACCATAAAATCACCACAAGAATTGAATCCAACATCAGTCGGTTTTGCGAAACACTGCTTGAGCTTCTGAATATCCACAAGGAAAATATCTATCTGACAAAGTTCAAAAAAGCCGATAGCGCCGTCGGAGCATTGATTGATAGACACATTGGTAATGACCCTGCCATTTCAGAACCGGCTGTGGCGCGGATTGTATCGACGCATATTGCCACAGACAACTGCCTTTTTCTGGGCAACAGTATGCCCATTCGTGATATGGACATGTATGCCGACCCCGCGGGTCCTAAAGTTAGCGCAACAGCCAATCGCGGCGCCAGCGGTATCGATGGCAATATCGCCGCCGCTGCCGGATTTGTTCATGGCGCACAGGCACCGGGTACTGCGGTGATCGGAGATCTGGCATGTTTGCATGATCTAAACTCTCTGGCCCTTTTGAATCAAATTTCCAACCCGTTAACCCTTATTGTCGTCAACAACCAAGGTGGCGGTATCTTTTCCTTTTTGCCGGTTTATGAATGCCGGGAAATATTTGAACCGTTTTTTGCCACACCTCACAATTTAACTTTTGAAAAAATTGCAGCAACTTTTAAGCTTGATTATTATCAACCCGAGTCAAAAGATGCTTTCGCGAGCGATTACAAAACATCGCTGAATTCCAAACGTTCCGCTGTCATAGAAATCAGAACCGACCGCCAAGAAAACCTGACATTCCATAAACTGCTTCAGGA
>JACNIG010000106.1 GCA_014383215.1 Candidatus Desulfatibia vada
ATTCATCAACCTCAATATCTTCCCTGGTTAGGTTATTTCGATAAAATTATCAAAGCGGATGCGTTTTGTTACCTTGACAATGTCCAGTATAAAAAGAATGAATGGCAAAATCGAAACAGAATCAAGACAGCCCAAGGCCGGCAATGGTTGACAGTGCCGATCTCATACCGTTTCCCGCAGAAAATCAATGAAGTCAAAATCAACAAAACGGTTAACTGGAAGAGAAAACATCTTCAGGCTATGATCACTAATTATAGCAAGGCACCGTTTTTTATGGAATATATCGGCTTTTTTGAAGAGGTCTATTCCAAAGACTGGGAATGGATATCTGAGTTAAACGTTTACCTGATTGATTGTATGCGGGAGATGTTAAACATAAAAGAAAAGCAAACGGTTTTAGCTTCAACCCTGAGCCTCAGCGATGATCCGACAGACCGTTTAATAGATATCTGCAAAGCGTTGGGCGGGGATACCTATCTGTCGGGACAGGATGGGGCCAAGTATATGGATTTAGAGCGATTTAAAGAAAATGGTATTGAGGTAATCGTTCAAGATTTCATACACCCCGAATATCCCCAGCTTTTTGGCGATTTTGCGTCTCATTTATCCATTGTGGACTTACTGTTCAATTGCGGTCCTGAAAGTTTGAAAAGGATAGAAATATGAAAAAGATAAAGATTCTGGCAATCGGTGCTCATCCGGATGACATCGAGTTTGGGTGCGCGGGAACACTTATTAAATACACCGATAAAGGGCACCGGTTATTTTTAATGGTAATGACAGAAGGCGGTTTTGGGGGCTCAACATCGGTCAGAGCAAGGGAACAATCGGATTCCAGAGAGATTTTGGGTGCCGAAGAAATTTTCTGGGGGGGGTACGAAGATACTCATCTTTTGATGGATCAGAAAACGATCAGCAAGATTGAGGAAGTTATTTCCAAAGTAAGGCCGGATTTTATTTTTTGCAACTTTCGGGACGATACACATCAGGATCACAGACATCTTGCTCAAGCGACCATATCGGCCACGCGCTATATACGCAATGTTCTGTTTTACGAAGGTCCCACCACCCAAAGTTTTACCCCCCACATCTTTGTTGATATATCCGATACCCTTGACAGAAAGATAAAAGCCCTGGAAGCTCACCGGTCACAGGTTACAAAGACCAACATCGAGGATTTGACGGTTGTGGAACTGGCACGTTCAAGCGCTAATTTCAGGGGTATCCAGGGCCGGGTAAAGTATGCCGAGGCGTTTCATTCGTTGAGGTTGTTTATTAATATCTAAATAAAATTGCTGCGCAATTTTATAAAGCGCGGCTTTGCCGCTTGGGTTAACGAAATTGTAGCGCAATTTTATAAAGCGCGGCTCTGCTGCTTGGGAATATAAAAGTAAGTCGTTTCATCCCCGCTTTCAGCGGGACCTCGCTAACGGGGTTTCCGCTGCACTTCAACAGGCGGGGCAGGTAACGGCTAAAGAATTAAAATCGAGTTAATCTTGTTAATCCTGTCCAAAATAGAGATCTGTGAATCAGACTAACGCAAGTTCAGATTATATTCCGCATTCGCGGCCGACCCTGGGGCAAGAAGAGATAGATCCGGTTGCCGGTGTGATTGCATCTTCTCAGATAGCACAGGGCCGGGTTGTGCATGAATTCGAGCGTACCTTTGCGCAAAAGATGAATGCAAAGTATGCAGTCAGTACGAATTCGGGGACAGCAGCTTTGCATCTGGTACTCCTGGCCATGGGTATCGGCGAACAGGATGAGGTGATTATCCCCAGCTATGTGTGTACCGCTTTGCTTAATGCCGTCAAATACGTAGGTGCTACGCCGGTTCTGGCAGAAATCGATCCTGAAAATTACAATCTTGATCCTGATGATGTTAAAAGACAGTTGACCAAACGAACCAAAGCGGTGATTGTTCCCCATCTCTTTGGTCTGGCAGCCGAAATGGAGGGTCTGCTTGCTTTGAACGTGCCTATCATTGAAGACTGTGCCCAGGCCATTGGTAGTACCTATCGCCAAAAGTGTGTGGGAACATTTGGTGAGGCGGCCATATTCTCATTTTATGCCACCAAGGTGATGACCACCGGTGAAGGCGGCATGGTCGTTTCCGACTCAAAAGACCTCATGGACCGTGTTAGAGACTTGCGGGAATACGACAACAAGGACAAGTATAAAATCCGATATAATTATAAAACAACCGATATTTGCGCTGCTATCGGTTTGGTGCAACTGTCACGGATTGAAAAATTTATCCGGCGCCGCAGAGCTATTGCCAGATCATACGATCAGGCCTTTGAATCTCTTGATTTGCAGCTTCCTGCCCGGGAGCAGGGGCATATCTATTTTAGATACGTTTTAGGATTGGGAACCGATTCCAGCTCCTGGATTAGAAAACTTAAGGCAGAAGGGATCGAGTGTGCCAGGCCGGTTTACCGGCCCCTTCATCAATATTTAGGCTTGAAGGGATTTGGTCGAACAGAAAAGGCTTGGAAGGAGTCTTTATCCATTCCTATATATCCATCCCTTACTGAAGAAAATGTTGAGCGAGTGATAAAGGGGCTGATTAATACATACAAGGAGGAAATAAGTGAGCGGCATATTTAATATCAGAGGAGTCTGGTGGCGTCATTACATTCCTATATTGATATTGAATGCTGTTCTTTTGATGCCGCAAAGTCGCAAAGCCTTTATCTATATGGGATGGAGGTGGGCCTATGTTTTTTCCCTGTCGTTTGCACTCTCTTTTTGCCTGACACCACTGTTTAGATGGCTTTCCCACCGGCTTGGCATCCTTGATCGGCCGGATGCCAGAAAAATTCATCAGGAAGCTACGCCCCTACTGGGAGGTGCCGCTGTTTTCAGTGCTTTTTTGGCGGCCATCATGATAAATGGAATTTATTCTCCCAAGCTTGGGGCGATCCTGACAGCGTCGTGTCTGCTCTTTGTTCTTGGGGTCGTGGATGACTTCAAAGAAATTTCCGCCAAAATCAAACTTGTGGTTCAAATTATATGCGCAGTACTGGTAATGAGTTTTGGAGTTGTTCTGCGCGTTATTCCCGATAACATGGGTATCTTTGCACAGGTGGGCAACGTAGCATTAACCCTTTTCTGGCTTATCGGAATCACCAATGCCATGAACTTTTTTGACGGTATGGATGGTATGGCTGCCGGATTGGGCGTTATCATATCTTTCTTTTTGGGTGTGGTCGCATTTCAGACAAATCAACCCTTTCTTGGCTGGGTCGCCGTAGCCATGATGGGGAGCTGCATCGGGTTTTTGCCGTATAACTTATTAAAAAAAGGCAGGGCCATCATTTTTCTTGGAGATGGCGGCAGTACCGTTATCGGTTTTATTTTAGCGAGTGTGGCGGTCTATGGCGAGTGGGCGGAAGGGAGCCCTTTAAAGGCACTGGCATCTCCGCTTCTGATATTTTGGGTCTTGATTTTCGATATGGTGTATATCACGGTGAATCGCATCCTATCGGGCAAAGTGGCCAATTTCCAGCAATGGCTTGATTATGTGGGCAAAGATCACCTCCATCACAGACTGGCCGTTGTTTTAGGCGGACAGAGGAAAAGCGTTCTTTTTATCTATTTGATGAGTCTCTGTCTGGGAACCAGCGCGGTTGTTCTTCGCAACGCAAGGCCTGTGGATGCCTTGCTGCTGCTTGCTCAGGCAGCTGGTTTGATGGTATTAGTTACGATTCTGGAAAGACGCGGCCGTTCTATTATCCGTGATGGTGAACAGCATTAGTAACTGCTCAAAACACTATATATTGCGTCTGTTTATTATTGACATACAAGATAGATAGAGTATATATTAGATAGTTTGTAAAAGTTCAGCCACAAAGGCACTAAGACACTAAAATTATAGTACTAATTTAAATTGTTCGATTGGTTTTTTTGGTTTAATTAGTTTTATTTGTTAACCAACCAAACCAATGGAACCAATAAAACTAAACTATTAAGGTTTATAATACATCCTTGATTCACCATCAAAAAAAATAAAAAACCTCGTTGCGCTTGAAAAATCAAGC
>JACNIG010000201.1 GCA_014383215.1 Candidatus Desulfatibia vada
TTCGAGATAAAAATCAACATATTTACCCAATATATTTAAGTTGACATGACACTAGTAGTAGTGCTACGGGGTTCCCGCCTTTATTGAAACTGAAGCGGGGAAACAAAAAAAGTTGCCACAAAGGCACCAAGACACAAAGGATATATTTATTTTTCTCTCTTCGTGCCTTGGTGTCTTGGTGGCGATAAAAAAAGTATTAGGCTATTAAAATAGTGGGATAAACGATGAAGCCATTCACTTTTCGGCTTGATAAGATACTTGATTACAGAGGCTATCTGATGAAAAGGGCGCAGATAGATCTGTCCGTTGCCCGCAATGAGTGTAAAAGAATAGAAGAGGAAATTGAAAAGTTGTCCCAAAAAAAAGTAGCGACCGCCGCAGAATGTATCGATGAAGGTATTAAAGGGATCGATGTCGCCAGGTATCAAATCTATAAAGCATTCCTGCACGGGTTGGATGACGGCCTTGAAAACGCTCATGCCGGCCTCATAGAGGGGGAGAAGCAGGTGCTGGCCAAAAAGGCGGTTTTAAAAAAGAAATCGATAAAGAAAAAGGCTCTGGAGATGCTAAAGGAGATGCAGCATAAAAAGCACAAAGAGACCTCGATAAGAGAGGAACAAAAAACTTTAGATGAAATTGTTCTAATTGGGAGGGAGGCAAAGAGATGAAGCTGCCGAAAAAGATTCTTTCAATCTTTAAGCGCATGAAGCTGTCGACACAGATTTTGCTGACCTTCTTGATCGCGGTAAAACTTATATTGGGTTCTGTTTTACTATACCAGGTCGGTTTAGGTTCGATGTTTATGGAGACCGATGCTATCGCAGCCGAGATTCAAGAAGATTCAAAAGAGGCGGCCAAAAAGGATGCTCAAGTTGGCCAAGACGACAAACTCGACCTGAAATTGCTTAATACCAAAAAGGCCGCTCTGGCAGCAGAAGAAAAGAGACTTGCTCAAAAGAAGGCCGAACTTGTTGCCATTCAGAAAGAGCTAAACAATAAACTTGAAAAACTTACGCAGTTAAGGAATGAAATCAGATCGGAAATAGCCGGTAAAAAGGCGGTTGAGAACAAGAAACTGAAACACCTTATAAAGGTTTATTCCGCCATGAAACCGCAGAGTGCAGCGGTTTTGATTGAAAAACTGGACAAAGACCTGGCGGTTGAACTTCTTTCCAATATGAAAGGAGATGACGTCGGGAAAATACTTTCATATGTGGATTCCGGGAAAGCCGCTGCAATCAGTGAAGGGCTTGTTAGCCGAGAGTAACCCAAGTGGAGTTTGAAGTGACTTAATGGTATGTAATACCCTAATCGAGTTAAAACTCGAATAGATGTCAGTTGTCAGTGGTCCGTAGTCAGCTGTTTAACAGGCTCAAAGGGCCTCTTCTTATAGTTCGTCTGTAGTTGAAATATAAACGCGCTTCTTGTTGCTTAGCAACGGACGACGGACAAAGGACAACGGACACCCAATTGATTATTTTTTCCTGCCTTTTAAGAGAGAATTAAGCATTTGGTTCATTCTTTCTTGTTGTTTTAAAATTTCCAGGTTGGTTTCAACCATAAATTTAGTGGAAATGGCGATCTGCTTTAAATATTCATCCGAGGGATCATTGGTATAGACTTTGGCGCCCCCGGAGCCTTCATTTTTTAAAGCTTCATAGAAATCTTTGGTCAATTTTATATACACTCCTTCAGGAATCCGAGACTTACTGCCTTCATCCTGGGCAGATAACAAAACCGGCATACACAGGATCAAACCAAGCACAGCTCCTGCCAGCAAGACTCCAAGTTTTTGTCTCAACCTTTGCATTGATTTACCTCCAATTTATGAGTATTTGCCGATCTAAACGAAATTGTCCGGCGGTGGAAACGGAACGTTATTTTGATAACTGGTATAATAAGCACATCTTATGCCAACAAGGAAAAGAATAAAATAAGAGGGCAAAATCAATTGCGGAATTAGTGAGCAGTAGATGGGACTTTTTACGACGCCATCAAATATAAAGATCTACAAACATTCCTTTTTCAGGGGGGGCGCCAACTCTGCGTTCTATGATTTTATCAAGGGTTACCATATCCTGTTGATTTTGGGCGGGGAAGCCGGAGGTCAATTCTTTCTCAAGGGTTTTTCTCTTAGGCGGGTTGACCACCATCAGCGGCCAGACAGTATCGAGCTTGGTCGTCACCTTCATCTTAGCTCCTTTGTCGAACTTATCATTTAATTATACTATTATATCTCATAAATCGAGTTTTGCAACCCAAGTAGGCAAAATTTTCCGCTCAGCCTTTAATGTTCAGGCAAATTATGACCTTTGAGCATTAGATATTTTTTCAAATTATATTCACGTCATTTTTAATTCCCTGCATTTGTTAATAAAATATGTGTCGCAGGCATTTTGGCACGCTGTTTGCTGGATATATTGAAAAATCTTTAAGAAAAGAAAGTAAAGGTATAGCAAAAATCATGGACACGATGATCCTGGAACTGATTTCTTCGTCAGCAAATCAAAAAACAGCAAATCACGACAAGGGCTTAAAATCAGCCCAAGGCAGTGGTGATCTTTTCTCCGGCATTTTAGAATCCTTAAACACTGCCTCTCAAAAGTCTTCCCATGAGGCCCAGGCGCCTGGGGAGGCCGGTACGTCCACAAACAAAGACAGCTATCATACCTATCTTGAATCGTTGCGCAAAGCACTTTTGGCCAAGGGGAAACCATTAAATGAGATCAATTTAAAAGACGAAGATCTTGCTTTAATCAATAAGTTTATGCGGCAGTGCGGTTTTTCGCAAAAGAAAGTGGACCAATTTTTAAAGGAACTGGCCGAGAAGAGCCCCGGGGGGCAAATTAATCTTGCCCGCTTTTTTCAAGAGGCAAAGGAGCTTGCCGGCCTCAAAACCAAAAAAGAACAAGGCAGTTTCCTGGAACCGTCGGCTGTTCCCCACCTTGAATCGATCCTGAGAAATTTTGGTCTTACGCCCCAAGAACTGGAACGGGTCTTCGGTGCCGCCAGGGTTGCAGACGGGCGTCTGGATATGGGCAAATTTGTCGCAAAATTGAAACAGGTCAGCAAGCATATAAACAAAGAAGCACCGGATGCCGCCGCTGCAAAGATAGATCAGCAGCTTGCGGACAAATTGAAGATGCTGGGTATTCACATGCCTGCAAAAGCCAAGGGCGGCCCGATTACACTCAAAGATTTCATAGCATCGCTGGAGCAGATGGCAGGCGGTCCGGATGGACGGCATAAGCTGTCGCCTGAGATGCAGACTACCATAGAGCAGATATCGGCAAAGGTGGTAGTGCCCGGTAAAAAAACCCGAATCACAGTTTCTAAGCCGCTGATTGCCAATCCTGAATCAGTTGAAGAAGAGAAACGTTTATCATCGTTCAAGCCGGCCGGCCGGCCGGGGACAGACGAGAAGTTTCCAGCTTTTGCAGATGAAAAAGGCAGGTCGAATGCCGACAGCAGACCCGGGGACCTAAAACATGTTAATGCGGCCAGAGCCTCCGATATGATTTCCGGATTTAAAGGCGGCCGGGGCTCAAAACCGGGTATTAATGCCGAAAGTTCCAATATGCAATCGCAAACAATCGCAACCAGCATCAGCCCACAGACGGCCGCTGCTACCATTACGGATGCGGTAAACAGCGCCGGGCAGCACCAGAAGCCTTTTCAGGATTTTTTGCCGACTTATCTGGTTAATCAGGTCGGCCGGCAGCTGTCCAGGGCTCTTCTTAGGGGTGACCGGGTCATCAGGCTGCGGTTGAAACCGCCGGAGCTGGGAGCAGTTAAGATCGAGATGGATATCAAAGACAATGTGTTAAGGCTCGAGATGATAGCCGAGAACAGCTCGGTAAAGGAACTTCTACTTTCCAACGTTCACGAACTGAGAAATGCCCTGGCAGAGCAGGGGGTAAAGATCGAGGGACTGGATGTTCAGGTCGGTCATGACTTCAACCATTCCTTAGCTGATTCAAAAGAGGCCCTAAAGGAGAGGCAAAGACTTATCAAGGAGCAGGGCAGAGGCTTGTCGGCGGAAGAAATCATGATGGACGATCCAATATCATGGCTCCGCAACAGGGCCGCAGGCGAGCGTTTATTGAATTTAGTGGCATAAAACATAAAGAGAGACCTTTGGAAAAGGAGCAGCACAATGTATATAAATGAACTCTTACCGACTACTAATCAAACGGTTAATACCGGTGTGGAGACCTCCCGCGAAAAGGAATTGGGACGGAATTCTTTTTTGAGGCTGCTGGTTGCCCAACTCCAGCACCAGGACCCCCTTAACCCCATGGAATCAGCGGATTTTACGGCCCAGTTAGCGCAGTTTTCCAGCCTGGAGCAGTTATTTAATGTCAATGACAATCTCGAGGTAATCAAGGATTCCAAAAACGAACAGGTTCCCGAGAATCTGCTTGATTATATCGGGAAAGAGGTCAAATCCATTGAAAACAACATTACCGTGTACGATGGAAAGGCATCCGGGGGCTCATACACGTTAGCCGCGCCGGGGGATGTAATTATATCCATACTGGACGGCGAAGGTTCGGAAATAAGAACAATTTACAAAAGCGGCCAGGACCCCGGAGAATATGACTTCTATTTTGACGGAAAAGACGACAAGGGCTATCCGGTTCCTGACGGTGATTATACCTTTAGCGTCCAGGCGGTTGACAATCAGGGCGTCCCGGTCGTGGTAGATTCCGGCTTGTCAGGAATAGTGACAGCCGTTACCTATCAGGGCGACATCCCTTACCTGGTGGTCGGGGATCAACTGCTCAGTCCGAAAGCCGTAACAGAGGTCAGGCTAAGTGAAACGCCCTAACCCGGATAAACCGGAAATAATTTTTTTTGCCACAAAGACACGAAGGCACAAGAATTTATTTAATAATTATTTTCCTTCGTGTCTTAGTGCCTTAGTGGCAATGGGAAAAAGTTTTGCCGCAAAACGCACAAATTTTAACTAAGAAACTAAAAAGAGAGTAAAATTATGTCTATATCAAGCTCCTTATATACCGGTATGAGCAGTCTTTTCTGCCTTAGTGACAAGCTGGGAACAATTGGAGACAACATTGCCAATGTCAATACCACGGGATTCAGGGCCGGTCAGATAAGTTTTGAAGATATGCTTATCGAGGCGACCAACACCGGTAGTGTCCGGCTGAGTCCGGAAGGGACCAAAAGTGATTTTACAGCAGAAGGGTCCGCCCAACCCTCCCATATAGCGACCAATATGGCCATCACGGGAGAAGGCTTTTTTATTCTTAGTGATCCGCAAGTGACCGGCGCTACCTATTATACCAGGGCCGGAGAATTCAGCTTTGACTCCGAGGGTTATCTGGCCAACCCCCAGGGAAAAGTTGTTCAAGGTTATCAATTTGATGCTCTGGGCACGGAACAAACCGCATTGACCGACATTCAACTCACTCTTACAACGCCTGCCGCCACTCTCTGGGATCCTATCCCTGTACCTCGATTAGTTGCAGATCCAATGGCATCGACAAAATTGACGTTAAATTTAAACGTGGATGCCCGTTCTCAAGAGCATTCTGTCGGCGGACTCTTTGGTGAATGGGATGCCACCAATGCGGAACCCATGGCTTCAACCGCTTATGAACTGCGGTCATTACAAGACATATATGACAGCGCCGGCGCCCAGCATTCCATCGCGATTTTTTTTGACAAAACCGCGGTGGACAATACCTGGGAATATCTGATTACCGCCCCGCCGGATGTGCCGGGGGCTGTAGCTACGGATGGGATTCTCGGAAGGGGCACCGTCACTTTTAACAGCACTGGATATATAGAGGATATGACACTTGAAACGGGAAGTGGATGGGCGGCGGTAACTCCTAATGCCAATGGATATCTTGCCTTTCAAACACCTTTTGCAGGGGCAGGGAGTATAGAGCTGGATCTGGGCGTCAGCAATACGGCCGGCTCCTGGCAGTATGCGGGTCAGACGTCGACCCAGTTCGATTATGGTTCTTACACCAAATTTTCGGATACGGACGGCTACGCAGAGGGCGATCTGGTACGCTTTGCAGTAAGCACGGACGGTGTCATCAATGCCAGTTTTGACAATGGTGTCAACCTGGACCTTTACAGGGTCGGGTTGGCCAATTCTAATGATCCTGCCAGCCACTTTAAGAGAATCGGGTATTCGCTTTATCAGGCAGATCCGGAAAGTGCGGCGCTGATTATCAGCGATAGACCGGGCCTTGCGGGCTTAGGTAAAATCATGGGAAGCTCTCTGGAAACTTCAAATGTTGATATAGCCGGGCAGTTTGGAGACTTGATATTTACCCAGAGGGCTTTTCAGGCAAATTCAAAGAGCATGGTTGCAGCCGACGAGATGCTCAAGACCTTGATAGGGTTGAAGAGATAAGAGGTTCAGAGGTTCAGGGTAAAACGGGACAACGGACAACAAACAGCGGACAACGGGCAACAGACAACGGACAACGGACAACAAATAACGCAGAACCCAGAACGTTGAACCTATAACCTCTTAACCTGTGAATGCTTACAAAGAAATATACAGATAATAAAAAAAAACAATGAGAAGGAGGAAATAAAATGTCACTTACAAGTTCACTCTTTTCAGGCATCAGCGGCCTGAGTACGTTAGGCAACTCCATGACCGTGATCGGCGATAACATCGCCAACATCAACACGGTCGGGTTCAAGGGCAGCCGGGTCACCTTTCAGGACGTCCTGAGCCAGTCCGTGGCCACAACCGCCGGTTCGGCCCAGGTAGGGCGCGGCACATCCCTGGCTGATATCACCGCTAATTTTGGACAGGGGTCATTTGAATCGACCGCGAGCTCAACGGACCTGGCTATTGGAGGTGACGGTTTCTTTATTGTCCGGGATCCCAACAGCTCATCCGAATATTACACGCGGGCCGGCGAATTCCGGCTTGACAAGGACGGCAACTTTACCAATCCCGAAGGCTACATCGTGCGCGGGTGGGCACTCGACGCCGTCACGGGTGAAGACACCGGCTCGATTACGGATATTGTTCTGCAGTCCTTTACGTCATCGCCCAAAGAGACGGACCTGCTGACGCTGGCCGTCAACCTGGATGCCGACGCAACCAGCAAGGTAGAGTCCCTTTCAAATACATGGGACGGGACTGCAGCCACTCCGTTAGCAGCCGCCGCCTACGAATATCAGTCCACTTTGAAAGCTTATGATACCCTGGGCAGCACCCACGATGTCATCATCTATTTTGACAAGAAGTCTTCCACCAACTGGGAATACATCATTACCTCCAACCCGGCCGAAGACAAGCGGACCTTCGGAACCACCGCCGAGGTGACCACTGTTGCGTGCACGGCGGGCAGCACGTTGGCGGGCGGTGAATATTTTAATATTAGTTCGCCTACTGTTGATTATTATGTATGGTATACGGTACAGGGTGTTGGTGTTGATCCTGCTGCTGCTAATGTGGGTAAAACGGCCATCCCTGTTGTACTGCTTACGGCAGATACCGACATTGGGGTTGCGACAAAAATCGTAGCTGCGATTGATGCACTCGGAGATTTTGGCGCTGATAATGCGGCCGGTGCTAGTGCTACTATTACTATTACCAATGCTGCTAATGGTGAGGCCGCAAGGACTGCCGACGGCGGCAGTACCGCTGCCACCGGCTTCACAATCACAGAGACAGTACGAGGAGGTCTGGCCGCGGATCATCCTTTGCAGGGGCTGCTGGCCCGGGGAGAGCTTACTTTTGACACTTCCGGTAACATTACCCACGTAGATCAGTGGACAACTAACGCCACCACCGGAGCTATTACCGCGCAGGTAGATGGAACCGACACCAGCTCCGACGGTTTCTTTGATTTTACCGCTGAATTTATCACCGGATCCACCCAGGATATCGAGGTTGATTTTGGAATTGCTTACCTCAACAGCGCCTGGACCAAAGGGACGCTGGCGACCTCCCAGTTTGCCACCTCCTCCAACACCGCCTTTCAATCGGCCAACGGGTACGGGGCCGGCGACCTTCAGTCGGTTTCAGTGGCAACGGACGGCTCCATAACGGGCAAATACTCCAACGGGGAGGTTATCCCCCTCTACAGGGTGGGCCTGGCCAAATTCCAGAATTACCAGGACCTTTACAAGAGGGGCGGCAACCTTTTCGAAGAGACCAGGAACAGCGGCAACCCCATTACAGGCAAGCCCGGCTCCTCCGGTCTGGGAAGCATCTCGCCCAACTCGCTGGAGCAGTCCAACGTGGACATTGCCGAGCAATTTGTCAAGATGATTACCACCCAGCGCGGGTTCCAGGCCAATTCCAAAATTATTACGGTAACGGACCAGATGCTGGCAGAACTTATACAACTGAAGAGATAGATTCTTCATATTGCGACGAACCCCCTGTGGAATGCGTGTAAGGATTCCACAGGGGTTCGCCATGACAATATTTTGACGTTTGCCTCAATCCTTGACGGCATATTTAAGCCAGATCCTGGTCAAACCAAGTCAGAACGTTTATATCCTTCCGTAATTTAACACTATATTATCCTTCTCAAAAAATAATTCCCTTTAGCTAAAAAATGGCACGAAGGTTGCTGTATATCTGAAGAGAAAAGCTTTATTTGTCTCTAATTGCATTTTTTAAGGAGATTTTATGGATATCGCAACTATTGTAGGTGTTATTTCTGCATTCGGCCTTGTGGTTATAGCCATCTTTATGGGCGGCGGGCTAAACATCTTTATCAACGTGCCGGCTTTAATGATTGTTTGCGGCGGCACTCTTGGGGTGACAATGATTAATTATCCCTTAAAAGATGTGCTGGGAGTTTTAAAGGTCGTTCGCAAAGCGCTTTTTTCCAGAACTATTGCGGTCAAAGAACTCATCGAACGCTTTGTCAATTTTGCCAACAAAACCCGCCGGGAAGGTATTCTGGCTTTGGAGAGCGAGCTAAAGGAGGTACATGACGAGTTTTTGAAAAAAGGAGTTCAGCTCTCTATCGACGGGTTGGAACCGCAAGAGATCAAAGATATTCTGGATACGGAGATCGACTTTATCAAAAGCAGGCACAACTTGGGAGCGGAGGTTTTCACCACCATGGGAACATTTGCCCCGGCCATGGGTATGATCGGCACATTGATCGGATTGGTACAGATGCTCCAGAGCATGGATGATCCCAGTACCATCGGTCCGGCCATGGCGGTGGCCTTGCTGACGACCTTCTACGGCTCGATTTTGGCCAATATCATGTTTATGCCTGTAGCCGGGAAGCTTAAGACGCGCAGCAAAGAAGAGATGCTGAGCAAGGAGATGACCATTCAGGGGATATTGTCCCTTTCCAATGGTGACAACCCCCGGGTTCTTGAGCAGAAACTCCTGGCTTTTATACCACCTAATCAGAGAGAGTCTTCTTTTAAGTAATGGCTTCCAAAAAGAGAAAAATAGATGATGAAAGCGCCGGCGGCATAGGTATGATGATGACGGTTTCACTTTTTATGATACTGCTCACTTTTTTTATTTTACTCAATTCTATTGCAGTAATGGATGAGATGAGAATACGCATGGCTTTAGGGTCACTCATGGGGGCTTTTGGAGGGCTGCCCGGGGGATTGTCCCCCATGGCTACAGGGGATGACATTGTGCCGCCTTCAGCACCTCTGATGCAAGAGGATTTAACCGTCGAACAGCTTGTAGCTTTGTTGACTAAACCTGTGCCGGTTGTAGCAGATGAAATCATGGTTCGCGCGATAGAAGAGGGAGAAGTAGTTTCTATAAACGAAAAAGATCTTTTTACCAAGGATAGAACCAGGATTAATCCGACCATGCGTCCTTTTTTAAGCAAATTAGGCAGCCTTATTAGAAAGGGAGACTTCCCGGTGGAAATCGTTGGGCACACCGATGCCGGAATGCCCCAAGAAAAAGGATACACGTCAAATTGGGAGTTGTCGGCCCTATCAGCGCTGAGAGTGCTCAAATATTTCGTGTCAGAGAGCAAGGTAGCCCCCCGGAGACTTACGGCCTGCGGACAAAGTAGTCACCATCCGATTGCTTCCAATGAAACGGTACGTTCGAGGGCCACAAACCGGCGGGTTGAAATAATTTTACGATATAAAGCGTCTGATTACGTTAAAAGGATTTTTAAAAAGAAATCATCCGGCTACTTTACTTATAAGAAGTTTGACTTCAAAATTTTTCAAACAAGGGGTAAAGGAAAAAGCAGTGAGTGAAGCGCCGGAAATTGATCCAAATGCATGGATGGTGACATTTGCAGACCTTATTATGCTGCTACTGACCTTTTTTGTACTTTTGCTTACCATGTCTTCAATGGATTCAAGAAATCTGGATGAGCTATTTGCGCATTTTAGAGATGCAACCGGCGTCCTTGAATTCACCGGCGATAAGGAAGTTAGTGAGTTAGTAGCGTTGGTCAAAAAATATAACGACACTTCAAGTCTGCTGGTGTTTGATCAAGATGAGTTTTTTGCTTCATTGGAGTTGCCCGAAAGTTTACAAAATATGGCAAAAGAACTGAAGAAAAAAATGGACATGACCGACGACGATAGAGGCCTCGTGCTCTCCTTCCACGAAGACATCCTTTTTGCTGCGGGGGAGGCCACACCCAGAAAAGAGCTGTTTCCTATTCTTGATGCCATCGCCGCAGGCATCGAAGGCTGCAGCAATGATATGCTCATTATGGGTCATGCTGACAGCAGCCCGATTGGCGATAACAAAAATAACACAAACTGGGAACTTTCAATTTCCAGGGGACTTGGCGTTCTCGAATATTTTGTAAAGCAAAAACAGCTTGCCCCTGAACGCTTTTCGGTCGGAGGTTACGGTGCTTCCAGGCCCAAATATCCAGGCGATAGTACGGAGCACCAAGCCTTAAACCGGAGGGTGGAGATAATTTTTCAACACCTGTAGGAGGTATAGATGGCAGCAGAAGAAGCCGTAGAAAAAACTGAAGAAGCTCAGCCGCCCCCAAAATCCAAGCTTAAGCTGATTGTTTTGGCAAGCACCGTTCTTCTTCTTGGGGTTGGTGGATTTTTTGGCTGGAAATGGTATTCCGCAAGAAAAGAGGCCAGTGCAGCGACTCAAAAACCGGAAGAAATGAGCATCGTTTATCCTCTCAAGTCGTTCATCGTCAATTTGGCCGATAAAAAGGGAGTCGGTAAAAGGTACTTAAAAGTTACGATGGAGATAGAGGTCGCCGGGGAAGAACAAAGAGCGCTGGTGAACCATAAGGTACCACAGCTAAGAGATACTGTCCTGCTAATGCTTTCCAGCCGGACCATAGCAGAGATTACCACCCTGGAATCAAAACTTGAATTAAAACAAATACTTTTAGCAAGAATGAACCGTGCTATAGGTAAAAATGTTATTCAAAGGGTATATTTTACAGAGTTTGTAGTGCAATAGGAAAAGCTATGGCAAACGTTTTATCACAGGAGGAAGTTGACTCCCTGCTCGAGGGGATAAGTGAGGGCGCGGTTCAAACCGAAGCCGATGTTCCTGACAGCGCTGGAGAGATAAAGACGTATGATTTCAGTATGCCGGCCGGCCCCGTTCATCTGAGGCTGCCTGCAATGGGAATAATCAATGAAAGGTTTGTCGGCTTTTTAAGGACAAAGCTTCCCATGGTCAGCAGGTCGGTTATAGATGTAAATTTATCTTCTACCGAGTCGGTAAAATTCGGTGAATTCTGCCTTTCCATTCCGCTGCCGTCGAGCCTTAATATCTTTAAAATGGAACCTTTAAGAGGTTATTCTCTTCTGGTTTTGGAAGGCCCGCTGGTGTTTTCCTTTGTTGAAAGTTTCTTCGGTGGAAGGGGAGTAAGTCATGCAAAGCTTGAAGGCAGAGGTTTTACAACCATTGAAACAAAGATCGTGCAGAAGATGGTCAAGATTGTCTTAGACGACTTGCAGGAGGCCTGGGCAGACGTTCAAGAGGTAAATGCCACTTTAACGCGCTCGGAGATGGACCCGCAGTTTGCGGCAATTGTAACACCTGATGATGTGGTTATTGTAAATAAATTCATGATAGACCTTGAAAGTGGTTCCGGCTCAATGACTATCTGTACTCCCTATACCAGTATTGAGCCGATAAAAAGCAAACTTCAAACCAGGTTCCGCAGTGAAAGTATGGAGACCGATAAGACCTGGCGGGTGTATCTGGAGAAAAGAATATTGGAAATTGTGCTTGAATTAAGCTGTACCATGGGAAGAGCTACGATAAACAGCAAAGATCTCCTGCAGATCAAGGTTGATGATGTCATACCGCTGGATCAAAAAATAGGCACTGCGATTGATGTAAATGTCGAGGGTCTTCTCAAATTCAAGGGTTATCCAGGATCTTGTAATAACAAGAAGGCCGTAAAAATAAGCCAAAAAATTGGTTAGGAGCAAGCTATGAGTCAAACAAAAGAAGGCGATCAGACGGATATCAACGGGGCCGGGCAGGAGGGCCAATACGGTCTGGATCTTATTTTAGATATTGATCTCAATGTCTCGGTGGAGCTGGGTAAGGTCAAGATGCCGGTAAAGGACCTGCTGCAGTTAGGGCAGGGGTCCATCGTTGAACTGGCCAAATCGGTGGGTGAGCCGCTGGATATATATGTAAACAACACATTGATTGCCAAGGGTGAAGTAGTAATCTTAGACGAAAAATTCGGCATAAGAGTGTCTGATATTATCAACCCGATTGAGCGGATTAAGTCGTTGACTTAATGAAGGTACAGGTAAAGTAGTGGAATTGGATTTAATAAATACCGGGCTTAAGACCATGGCAATGCTTTTTATTGTGCTTGGTTTCTTGATCCTGGTCCTCTATTTGGTGAAAAAGTTTATATTGCCTAAGGGAAAGGCCAAAGGAGACATGCTAATTAAGGTTCTCTCAACCCTGCATCTATCGTCCAAACAGAGAGTCGAAGTTATAGAAATTTCAGGCGAAAAGATTGTTCTGGGTGTTGCGCCCGGCAGCATTAGCTTTTTAACCAAACTAAGCGATATCAAAAAAGACCATAGGGTTAGCGATGGCAGCTGATAAGAATACCAGACGATGGACTAACGAGCACTGCAAAATTCTATTTCTTTTCATCCTTGTCCTGATAATTTGCATGGGGTTTGGAAAAAATGTCTTGGCCGCGGATATGTCTGTGCCTTCATTGCACATAGGAATTGAGAAGGGGGGGGATCCGGGCGACGTTTCTGTTTTACTTCAGATTGTCTTTATTTTAACTATTTTGGCCCTGGCGCCGGCTATTCTTATAATGATGACATCCTTTACCAGACTGGTCGTGGTTTTTTCTTTCCTGCGGCATGCACTGGGTACCCAGCAGACCCCTTCGAATCAAATTATTGCAAGTCTTGCGCTGTTTTTAACCTTTTTTATTATGACGCCTGTTTGGCAAAAGATTAATAGCGAGGCTCTGCAGCCGTACCTGGCGGAAGATATCTCTCAGGAGGCTGCTTTGAAGGCGGCTGTGAGTCCCATCAGGCAGTTTATGTTCAAACAGACCCGCAGCAAAGATCTGATGCTGTTTGTCCAGATGGCCAAGATGGAAAAACCCAAAAATACGGCGGATATCCCCATGCCTGTTTTAATCCCCGCTTTTGTCATCAGCGAACTGAAAACCGCATTTATTATCGGGTTTGTTTTGTTTGTACCTTTTCTGGTCATAGATATGGTTGTGGCCAGCGTGCTGCTCAGCATGGGGATGATGATGCTTCCGCCAATTCTGGTCTCTCTGCCGTTTAAGCTGATGCTTTTTGTTTTGGTGGACGGCTGGCATTTGATTGTAGGCTCACTGGTAAAAAGTTTTGGAGGTGGAGTAATATGACACCCGAATTTGTTATCTCTTTTGCTCAGGAAGCCATTAAAGTTACGATCCTTGTCTCCATGCCTATGCTCGGGCTGGGGCTTGCCGTGGGTCTGGCGATAAGCATATTTCAGGCGGTGACCCAGATACAGGAAATGACTATGACATTTGTGCCCAAGATACTGATCGTATTAATGGCGCTTTTATATTTTGCCGGCTGGATGCTGGAGCAGTTGATGCAGTTTACAACGACAGTTATCGAGCAGATTCCATTTTACATCAGATAAAGGAGGCCGTTGTGGATTTGTGGGCCGTATCCCATCAAGAAGTTAAAGCATTCTTACTTATATTGATAAGGGTAAGTACAATTTTACTTATGTTTCCCTTCTTTAATGCGCGGGTGATACCGGTTTTGTCCAAAGCCGGACTGGCTATTATTGTTACTATAATCCTATTTCCGGTTTTGAATCATGCAATGGTTGCATTTCCTGAAACGGTATTGGGGGTAATGCAGCTGATCATCGCCGAATTAATTATCGGCATAATTTTAGGTCTTCTGGTGCAGGTGGTTTTCGAAGGAGTAAGGATGATGGGGCAGATGGTAGGCTTTCAGACAGGTTTTGCCATCACTAACATCATTGACCCCCAAAGCGGTGTTCAGGTCTCAATTTTTTCAAACCTGGCTTATCTTGTGGCCTTTACACTTTTCATTTTGTTAAACGGCCACCACATATTGCTCAATGCCGTCAGGGAGAGTTTTGGAATTCTACCTGTGGGATCCTTAAGTTTAAACAGTGAATTGTTTAAAAAGCTTTTGCCTTTGTATGGAGAAATGTTTGTAATTTCCATAAAGATAGGGGCGCCGGCCATAGCTGCGCTCCTTTTTACCAAGGTGGCCTTTGGGCTGATTACCAAGCTGATACCCCAGATGCACATTATGATTGTAGCATTTCCTGTCCAGATAGTCATCGGCCTCTTCTTTTTTGGTGCATCCATGAATCTGCTTTTGGGATTCATGGAGAGATATCTTGGCGGTCTTGGCGCCCTGCTGGTTAATACGATGACCTGGTTGAAGGTATAGCAATGTCTGAAGAGAATAATGAAGAAAAAACTGAAGAACCAACACCCAGGAAGAGGCAGGAACTCAGGGAAAAGGGAGAGGTGGCCAAAAGCAGAGAACTGCCTTCGGTAGCGGTGCTTTTGTCCAGTTTGATGGCCTTAACCTTTTTTGGGTCTTTTATGTACTCCCAGATCCAGCTTATTATGCAAGGGACATTGTCGCTGCCTATGCTGAATGATTTGAATGTTGCTGATTTTATCATATTTGCTCACAAGATAACCATACAGTTTATATTGGCAATCAGTCCCCTGTTGGCGGCTGTTTTTATTGCAGCGATTCTATCAAATATCATGCAGGTGGGGTTTGTACTTTCCGGCGAATCGATTACGCCTAAACTGTCAAAATTAGACCCCATTAAGGGTTTTACAAGGCTTTTTTCCAAACAGTCTCTTATGGAGGTGTGCAAGTCTTTCATAAAAATGGCCATTGTAGGCGCTATTTCTTACTACACCATAAAAGCCGAGATGAAGAATGTTCCCATGCTGGGAGAGATGGGAGTGAAGGCGATTTGGGTTTATATTCTCACTGTATTTTTAAAGATTTTTTTGCGGTGTACTCTGGCAATGGTCTTTGTGGTGGTCATCGACTATGCCTTCCAGCGCTGGGAGTTTGAAAACAGGATCAAGATGAGCAAGCAGGAGATCAAGGATGAGCATAAAAAGTCCGAGGGTGATCCGCTGGTAAAGTCAAGGATCAAAAGCATTCAGATGGAGATGGCTAGAAAGAGGATGATGCAATCCGTTCCGGAGGCGGATGTGGTTATCACCAACCCCGTTCGCTTAGCTGTAGCCATCAAATACGATCCTGAAATGAATGCACCTAAAGTACTCGCCAAAGGGGCAGGGGAAGTCGCCAAAAAGATAAGAGATTTGGCCACAGAACATGATATCCCCATCCTGGAGAAAAAGGAACTTGCCCAGAGCCTGTATAAGCTGGTTGAAATCGGCCAAGAAATACCGGCGGTCCTCTACCAGGCTGTGGCCGAGGTTCTGGCATATATTTATAGACTAAAAGGCAAATTAGGATTGTAAAATGAAAGAAGCTTTAAATCCAAACCCAGAGTCCTCTAATATCAGTGAGTTGATGACCGTGGTTGGAGTAATTGCTGTGCTGGTGGTAATGATCATCCCTTTGCCTTCTATCATTCTGGATTTCCTTCTGGCTCTGAATATCACCATTGCGATCACAATCCTTTTGATTGCCATGTATACCTTGAAGCCTCTGGATTTTTTCGTATTCCCATCGCTGCTGCTGGTGACGACCCTTTTCAGGCTTTCTCTGAATGTGGCTTCAACACGGTTGATACTTTTGCACGGCAATGAGGGCCCCCTGGCTGCCGGAAAGGTTATCAAGTCTTTCGGCAGTTTTGTGGTCGGCGGAAATTACGTGGTCGGCATGATTGTATTTATCATCCTGGTACTCATTAATTTCATTGTTATCACCAAGGGTGCCACCAGGATCGCAGAGGTCGCCGCAAGGTTTACCTTAGATGCCATGCCCGGCAAGCAGATGAGTATCGACGCCGATCTGAATGCCGGGATGATAGATGAAAATGAAGCCAAACAGCGCAGGTTGGTGATTGCACGGGAGGCTGAATTCCATGGTTCCATGGACGGCGCCGTCAAATTTGTCAGGGGAGATGCCATTGCCGGCATTATAATTACTATTGTTAATATAACCGCCGGATTTGTAATCGGCGTTTTCCAGAAAAAAATGTCCATCATGGATGCGGCCCAGAATTATACGCTGTTGACTGTCGGCGATGGACTGGTGTCACAAATTCCGGCTCTCACCATATCGACGGCAGCCGGTATAGTTGTAAGCCGGGCGGCTTCAGAAGGAACCATGGGGAAAGATTTCGCCAAACAGTTCTTGAATTATCCCAAGGCAATTTATCTTGCAGCACTTACAGTCTTTTTTTTCGGTCTCATCCCCGGGTTGCCGCATGTTTCGTTTATTGTGCTTTCAGTTCTTATTGGGGCCGGCGTTTATTTTTGGGGCCAAAAAGAGGAGGCATTAAAAGAAAAGACGAGTGAAGACCAGGAGGTGGAACCGGATGCAATGGGGCCGGAACCTGTAGAACACTTGCTAATGGTTGATCCTCTCGAACTGGAAGTAGGATACGGTCTCATTCCACTGGTAGATAAAGAACAGGGAGGAAAGTTTTTAGAGAGGGTACGCTCGATCAGACGGCAGTTTGCGATTGAGATGGGTATAGTTGTACCTCCGGTGCATATCAGGGACAATCTTCAACTGAAGCCCTCCGAGTACCAGGTTCTTCTAAAAGGTGTCAAAGTTGCCAGCGCTGAATTGATGGTGAATCACTATATGGCGATGGATCCTGGCGATAGTACGAGAAAAATTGAAGGGATCGAAACCACGGAGCCGGCATTTAACTTGCCGGCAATCTGGATTCCAGAGGCCCAAAGGGAGGAGGCCAAGCTTTCAGGGTATACGGTGGTGGATGATGTCACGATAATGGCCACCCATCTGACAGAAGTTTTGCGTAAGTATTCTGCCGAATTGTTGGGGAAGCAGGATGTCCAGAATCTGCTGGATCATTTGAACCGGTCTTATCCCAAGGCCGTAGAGGAACTGATCCCTAATCTTCTTTCTTTAGGAGGCGTCCAGAAGGTTCTGCAAAATCTTGTTCAAGAGCGGATATCTATCAGGGATCTATTGACCATCGTTGAAACCTTAGCCGATTGTGCGACGTTGACAAAAGATCCGGATCTTCTAACCGAATATGTAAGGCACAAACTTGCCAGATCATTTGTCAGCCCGTATGTAGGCGAAGATGGTTTGCTAAAGCTGATAACCATGGCTCAGGAAGTAGAGGATGCGTTGCTTAAAGGTCTCCAGCAGACAGAGCACGGCGGCACGTATCTTTCCATCGACCCCAAGATCGCAGATTCCATTATTGCTTCCATCAAGAATGAGGCCGAAAAAGCCATGGCAAAAAATATTCAGCCGATCCTGCTGGCGTCACCGACAGTGCGGCGGCATTTAAAGAAGATGGTAGAATATTTTGTCCCTTCCCTGATGGTATTATCACAGAGTGAACTGTTGGGTGATATAGGGCTTAAATCTATTGGAGAGGTTAGTTTGAATTATGCAGGTTAAAAAATTTCGTGCCAAGACAATTAGAGATGCTACCGCCAAAGTCAAAAAAGCCTTGGGATCGAGCGCAATGATCATTTCTACTAATAAGTTAACGCAAAGCGGCGCAGGGAACCTTTTTGAGATAACTGCGGTGCCGGCAGGCGGTGATAGTTTCAACGAAAATAGTGATCCGTTTGGTCAGGTGAAATCAGAGCTGATGAGCATAAAAGAGATGATTTGCCTTTTGAATCAATCCGGCGGTGTTTTGGAAAAACTGATAACAAACCCTGCTCTGCTCAATCTTTATGCAAAACTGATCACAAACGGGGTCAGTGATTACAATGCCAGGCTTTTCCTGGAAAGGGCCGGAGCGTTCAACGGGCATACCGGACGGGTGGACGATATCAAACAAAGGGCCGTCAATGAGATTGCAAAGGTCATAAAGACAAAAGATCCGTTTGATGTAACCGATAAGAAGCAGAAAATAGCGGCTTTTATTGGGACAACAGGCGTAGGTAAAACCACTACCATTGCAAAGTTAGCTGCTCAGCTTATGTTTAAAGCGCATAAAAAGGTAGGTTTAATTTCAATAGATACTTATCGCATAGGTGCCATGGAACAGCTTAGGACCTATGCCAATATTTTGGGCGTTCCCTGTTTACAAGCATTTAAGAAAAAAGATTTGTTTTTTGCTCTTAAAAAGCTGAAAGACAGGGATGTTGTCTTGATCGATACGGCCGGGCAAAGCCAGTATGACAGGGCCAGGATAGAAGAGTTGACGAAAATGATGCCCGACGATTTGGCGATTGACTCCCACCTGCTTCTGAGTGTTGCAACCACCGAATCCGAGATGAACAAAACCGCCGTCAATTTTAGCCCATTAAAATTTAAAAGCTATATATTTACCAAGGTAGATGAAGCAGAAAGGATTGGTTCAACTATAAACCAGATTATTAAATTCAATTTGCCTGTCTCTTATATTACTACCGGACAGAATGTGCCGGATGATATTGAGCAGGCAGATAGAGGCAGAATCGTAAAACTGTTATTGGAGAAACAATGATGGATCAGGCTACCCCTTTGAGAAATATTGTTAAAAAAGAATCCGGAAAGATTCATAACCTGACAACATATCGGAAAGATAGATCACATGCAGCAATGAACGGCCCTATAGTTGTTGCAGTTACCAGCGGTAAAGGAGGTGTCGGCAAAACAAACGTTGTCGGCAACCTGGCTGTTGCCTACCAGCGAATGGGGAAAAGGGTCTTGATTTTTGATGCCGATTTAGGACTGGCAAATATTGATATTATCTTTGGGATCAATCCTAAGTATACCATTGAAGATGTCGTCAGGGGCGAAAAAGAGCTATCTCAGATTATTGTTGAAGGCCCCGAAGGTGTATCCATCATACCTGCCAGCTCCGGAGTCCAGGAATTGGCTCACCTCTCAGAAGGTCATAAAATCAACCTCTTAAATGAATTTGATATGCTAAGTAGCAGATTTGATATTCTGTTGATTGATACCAGTGCCGGGATTTCCTCCAATGTAATATATTTTAATCTGGCGGCTCAGGAGAGAATTATCGTTGTAACTTCGGAACCCACATCGATTACCGATGCTTATGCCCTTATGAAGGTTATGTATAAACAGCACGGAACCAAAAACTTTAGCATGTTGATGAATATGGTCAAAGACGAAAAAGAGGCCAAATCTGTTTTCAAACACCTTACCAGGGTTGCAGCAAAATTTATGGCAAGTATATCCATTGACTATGTTGGATTTATTCCCTGGGATAAATGTTTGCATAAAGCGGTAAGCAAAAGGCAGCCGGTCACATGTTGTTATCCTGAAGCATCATCGAGCCAAAGCTTTAAAGTGCTGGCTAAATCCCTTTTAAGCCGCATGAACGGAAGGCCAAACGACGGGAACATCCAATTTTTCTGGAAAAGGCTGATAGACGGAGCTGTGGATTAAGATAATGAAGGCTGGAGTTTATAGATATCAACAAAATTCCCGCATAGGTCGGGAAACCATGGACAAAAAATTCAGGGAAGAGCTTATCCTCGAATACGCTCCCCTTGTCAAAAAGATTGTTGACCGGATAGCGATTAGACTACCCCCCAATATATCCAAGGATGAACTGGCCAGTGGGGGGATCATGGGGCTGGTCGATGCAATTGATAAATACGACCAAAGGAAAGGAACGCAGTTTAGGACATATGCAACTCTCAGGATAAAAGGGGCGATTTTAGATGAATTAAGAAAAATGGATTGGGTTTCCAGGTCTATCAGGCGGGATATTCACAAGATAGAGGATGCCAGGAGAACCATTGGGGTGCGGCTTGGCAGGGAACCGGACGATTTTGAAGTCGCCGAGGAGATGGGGATTGATCTTGATTCTTATCATAGAATGACAACAAGGGCAATGGGAATCGGCCTATTTAGCCTGGATGGAACAGTGCCGGACTGTTTTGATTCCAAGGATGCCACCCAGACCGCGGAGGCTTCTTCACCTTTTAATGCATTAAAAAGAAAAGAACTGAAACAGATTATAGCTGAGACTCTTAAAAAACTTTCAGAAAAAGAGCAGCTGGTTATGTCTTTATATTATTTTGATGAACTAACGTTAAAGGAAATAGCCCAAGTGTTGAATCTAACAGAATCGAGGATATCTCAAATTCATTCAAAGGCAATCATAAAATTAAGGGTTAAACTTCGATCCTATGATGAAGGTTGATAATGACTGCGGCAAATAAGGAAGAAGATAACGAACCTATTTCCCAGGAAGAGCTGGACAAGCTGATTTTCGGAGATGAGCTGGACAATCTGATTGCCGGAGATGAGCAGGATGAGTTGAATTCGGGAGGTGAATTAGACGAGCCGATTTCCCAGGAAGAGCTGGACAATCTGATTGCCGGAGATGAGCAGGATGAGTCGGATTCGGGAGGTGAATTAGACGAGCCGATTTCCGGAGATGAGCTGGATGAACAGATTTCC
>JACNIG010000445.1 GCA_014383215.1 Candidatus Desulfatibia vada
CCCTTGACCCCTTGAATCCTTGGACCCTCTTCTCCAACTAAATTGGAGAAGATCTTATAATATTAATGATAACCTTCTAAATTATTTCTGTCAAATTTTGTATCTTTTGGCTTTCTTCCATTCTTTTTCAAGTAGCTTAAAATTAATCTTATCTGCTTATTACATAGCGAATGCCAAGGCTGTTTAAACGGCTGATGAATATCCGAAAAAGGTTATGTTCGGGTATATAGGAAAATTTCTCTAACTTTTTCTCTAATCTTTGTTTCGCTCCAATCCGAATGTTGTTTGCGCAGCCCTGCAACCTTGAATTTTCGTGCAGTGTTGTAAAGCTCAAGAGAAATCCGCAGTTTCTGCTCAGGCGTCATGGATTGAAATGACCGTTTTTGTTCAAAATGCATTTTATTTAGTAGAGTTTCAGGAGAATATCAAAATGAACAAAAAGATTGTTAATCAAATATTATTTTCAAGTAGCTTCGCCCTGGTTCAAACGCCATAAAATAGTAATCATTGCAAGTATGACATAAAAGATAGTGGCCGATGCCTTAAATAGAAAAACGGGCTCAACAATTCCGATTGTAAAGTAGGCGACAAATGCAATTACCGTGCAATACCCCCAGTCTTTTATATCATCGTCTTTGGGATTTCTGATAGTTTCCCAACACATTTTTCCAAAGACAACAATTATATATAAAAATAATATTAGACCAATTATGCCTAGCCGCACTGCAATGCTTAGCAACCAATTATGAGGCGTGTAAATCTCTGTAGGCCTTTTTTTCTTCGGGATGCTATTTATATATGATTTTTTATCAATATTTTCTATAAAGGTCTGCATTCCGAAACCGATTCCGGCTATTGGATAGTCCTTGATAACTTCATAAGTAACATAATTAATTTTCGATCGTGATTCTAAGGAACTAATTTTAATATAATCTTTTAAGGGAGTCATCACAACAATGCCCGCTACAGCCAACAAAATAAACGGTACAATCTTTTTGGCTTTTAACGACAATTTGATGGTTATTGCAAGCATTAGAGCCGTGAAAGTCCCATTGGATTGGGTCAAAAATGTAGCGATAAACAATGGTATCAGACAAGCAACTATAGCCGTACGGCGATATAGACGAAGCTCTTGGAAAAAATAGTGTAGACAAATGAGAATAGCAAAAATCGTAACTGTTCCTGAAAAATTTACAGGAAGTTCGGGAAACACGTTTGCCACGTTTCCGATCGACAAATGCCCAAATCTTGTCCCAATCGAATTGCCCAGGGTAACATAAAAATAAAACATCCCGGCGAGTGAAAAAATAGCAGCCGAAATCACAACAATCCAGGCGAGTGTGGCAAGTCCTTTTATCGAACTGAAAGAATTGATCAAAAGAAAATAGAGTATGATGTGGTTGAGTAAATGGGCACGCACATCGTGGATGCTATTTTCCATATTCAGGGACCAGAAAATACTCAGTGTGGCCCATAGCAAAAAAAAAATTAAAGGAAGCGTCAAGGGTGTTTTGAATATAAAGGTGCTGCGTCTAAAAACAACTAAAATCAGCACAATCAAAACCGCCAGATAAAAACATATTTCTTTAATCGCCGTCGTATGTGGAAAAGGATTAAAAAAAATGAATATCCCTATTAAAACAGGAACACTTTGGTTTAAAACTTCAAACACTTTTTGGCTATTGCTCAATTGAAGTTTTAGTCGGCTATTGATTGTCTTGGTCATTTTATTTTGGTCTATTTTGGTCTCTCACCCCAGTACGATGCAATGCACCTACGGGGCAGGCAGAGTTCGCCCCAGTGAAATGATCTCCGAATTTCACAGGATAAAAATTTCACCCCGATGGAATAAAAGACGAAAACAGATTCCATCCCAGTTAAATAAAAGCCAAAAACATTTAACGGGATAAATGGGGCAAGCAGGGCAGACGGACGATCTGAAAAAGAGACACAAATGCTGACGCATTGGTTAATTGGGTGAAAAAATGGGACATTCTTCAGACAAACACGGACTTTTTTTTCGAAAACCAAAGGGAAAAACCAAAAGTGAAGGAGGGTTTTATTATGGAACAAGGGAATTTTGTCCTCCTTTAAGAATATCTTCAGAAATCAAGACCAAAGAGACTTGTGCCTGTTTCAGATCCGGTTGAGTTACCCATTTTATTGGGGTCAGGAGTTCTACCGGAAACTCTTTTATTATTCTGCTGACCGCAATCGGCTCGACCCATAAATCTTTCTTTTTTGCTTCTTCAACAATATCCTCCCAAATAAATGGAAATTTTTTCGCAATAAAGAGTATATCCGCATAGTCTTTAGGTTCCATCCGACTTAAGGCACATATTTTATTTGAAAGAATATTTCTCCAGTTATCAACATTTGCAAAAAAATCAAATCGTTCAAAACCACCAAAATGAAAAGGAACATCATTTATAAAATCTATCTTTAGAACCAGTTGATTCTTGTTTACAAAGATACGCAAAAAGGATTCACTGGTTATTGAGACCATACACTGAGAAAATGTTTCTTTTAAATAAGTTACGACCATCTCACATTGCTGTTTGAAATTCGGATGGTTGTTCAGGAATAAATCTAAATCATCGGAATATCTGTGACCAAGGAAACACCTGCTTAACGCAGTTCCGCCAGACAGGTAAAAATCAACATCCAGACCCTGAATTTCCCTTAAAATTTCATCCTGAAACGGATAAAGCTTATTTAAATAATATTCCTCTGGCATACTTATATTTTTCCTTTAATTCTTTTGGATACAATCTGCCAAGGACATCATCAGTTAAGGCTTCTTCCAATATTTTATTTGGAATAAGTTTAATCAATGTATACCAATCATAGGTAGACAACAGTCTGCAAAGAATTAATTTTTTATCAAGAAACGGCAATGTTTCAATTTTACCAATTATGAGATCGTATAGTTGATTTTCATCAACATTTTTATCCCAAAAAGCATCTGATAATAATTTTTTTTTATCTTCCGTTGTCAATTGTTTCATAATGAACTTAAGCCCAAGTAGTCCCTTGAAGTGATAAGAAGTCAAGCAACATGCTGAAGGTGGCCCTCTATTTCACGCCTGATTGCCAATAGTGTTGATAGTCATTCGCCCATTTGACGAAAGCCTCAGAGTCTTCTGACTGTCCCTTTTATTTTGGTCTATTTTGGTCTCTCACAGAGCTCGCAGGGGGCGCAGAGATTATTTGGTTCTTTTTCCTTTTCGTTGACCCCGGTTAAGTCCGCCCCAGTTGAATCCCTTCGGGTGCTCCTGCGGAGCAATTCCACCCCAGTACGATAGTTCCTACCTACGGGGCAGGCGGGATAAACTTCGCTCCTCACTGTCGTGCCCCGGTTAAACAGGAGAACAGGAAGGTTTAACAGGGTAAAAATTTAACGGGACAGGGGGGACGAAAAGGAAAAAACAATCAGCTTTACGTGGTGTTGATTATCCGGGTAATACCGTCTTTCAGCATAACTTCATTAAAATTTATCAATAATCCTGGCCCAAGTTCCTTATGAACTTTAATGGCAGCCTTGATGATCAGAGATGAAAGGTGGTTAAGTTCCATTCTATTTGCCTTGGTCTCTCGCAGAGATCTAGAAGGGCATCTGTAAATTAGTGCCCTGGTGGTTTAGATTGTTTACTCAACAAAGTATTATAGATATCCCAGAACTTCATCAACAAGATCGAATATATCTGGTAATACAGCTTCTGAAATTGTGCCATCGCCAGAATGTTTATGATCCTTATAACTTAATGCCGGCCTGTGGGCGGCATTATCATACCTGAAGATCAGTTGACCATCTCTATCCTGATATTGATAAGCATAACTTACTCTTTTAAAACCATATCTGGCATCAATGTATTCTTTAATATGTAAAGCAGAGTCATTAATCAGAACAACTTTTGCATTTAAAACTGCCTGTTTGTTGGCGCGAATCTCTTCTCTAATCTCAACAGATTCTGCATAACCATAATTCTCAAACTTGGCTATGGTTTTACGAAAACGATCAAGA
>JACNIG010000072.1 GCA_014383215.1 Candidatus Desulfatibia vada
GGTTGGCTTTCAAAAAACAAAAGTTCGATTTCGTCCAGATAAGGACCCAGCATCTTGATATTGGGTGTGATATGATCAGGATAGATGAATGAGGTGGTGCCTAATTTGAATGGATACGCTCCTTTATATGATTTTGGCAGGGCAGGGTACATTATTTAATTCCGATAAGCTTCTTCATTTTGAGCGCATCTTTTTTATGTAAAAAAATATAAACGGTATTGATTGACTATTTTCGATTGAATATTGAAAATTTAAGGACTTTTTCCAATTTTATAAAAAGAGCGAAGCGACTTCCACAAATATTCAATATTCAATTGTCAATATTCAATTAAAAGAGCTAAGTTGTCATTTACAAAATATCAAAGGATAATCATTATTGCACACAGTATACCCAGCCATATCAGTGCGGACAGCATCATCAGGTCACAGGCCCTTTTGATATGGATCGGTTTTGTCTGTCCAAACCGGAGCCCGATATACGGCTTCTTAACCAAATGGCCCTCATAGTAACCAGGACCGCCTAATTGAACGGACAGGGCTCCCGCAAAGGCGGCCTCAGGATAACCGGCATTGGGGCTGGAATGGTTGGCACCTTCAGCCATGGCGGTTTCCCAGGTATGCCGACCTCTGCGGATAAGGATTAGAGCGGCGATTGCAATGACCGCAACGACGAGACGGGCAGGGATAAAGTTGGCAACATCGTCGATTCTGGCGGCAATTTTTCCGAAATGCCGATAAGTATCGTTTTTATAACCGATCATGGAATCAAGGGTATTGACCATTTTGTAGGCCATCGCCAGGGGAGCTCCGCCGATTGCCGCATAGAACAGGGGAGATACAACTCCGTCCACAAGATTCTCTCCGACCGTCTCAACCGTGGCACGGGCGATGCCGTCTTCCTTTAGGTCGGCAACATCTCTTCCTACAATCATGGCAACCCTGGCTTTAGCCTCTTGCAGCCGGTTCTGTTGCAGGGAGCGGTAGATTTCCAAGGCGGAATCTTCTAAGGATCGTGCCGAAACAGCGTAATAAATTATCAGGATTTCAAGAACGTCTCCGGCAAGAGGGTGAATCAATTCAGATGCTTGAATCACTAAAGATGTCAAAGCCCAGGTTGTTGCAATCAGAGATATGGAAAGAAAAGCACCGGATATAGCCGGCCCTGTCGGCAACTTTCTGAAAATCGGCTCCATAAAAGTTATGCTTTTACCCATCCATCGGATCGGGTGGGGAAGAGACTCAGGATCTCCCAGCACAAGATCTAAAAGAAATGCTGCAGGGAGTGCATATAATGCAATCGTAAAATCCATTAGCTCCTTTATATGTCTCTTTTTTATTTAGACAGGATCTACAGGATTTTCAGGATTTTTTTGCCTTTCCAGAAGAAAGGCAAAAACCTATATCCCTCTTCGAGGGAGTTCATTTGGCTATAAAAACAGAACAAAGAAGCGACATGAACATTCGGCAACAATAACACCGGCCTCTTTGGCTTTCTTCTTCCGCTGAAAGCGGGATGGTTATTTCTCGGTTTCGTCCCCGCTTTCAGCGGGACAGGCCGGAAACCGAGAAAGCAATAGATCCAATTAATCCTGTTAATCCTGTCCAATATAAAAATTACAATTAAGCCAACCCACAAATTCTTATGACGATCCAAAAAATTTAGATGCGGTGTAAAAAGTTTATAATTCTATCCGCCAGCATACGGTTAATATCTGTTGTTTTCAGCGAGATGCGGATAAAATGCTCCGAAAGACCCCTGAAATTTGAACAGTTTCTGATAAGTATTCTGTTGGCAGCCAAATGGTCACAGAGCATATCCGCTGTAATTTTTTCATCAAGCTTTGCCAGTAAAAAGGAAGTTTTGCTGGGGAAAAGTTTGATGTGGTCTGCATCTTTAAAAATATCGGCCATAAATTTTCTTTGGTCTTTGATAAACTGTAAGGTTTTATCAATAAAAGCATCTGTTTCGTCCCTATGCTTCATCAGATAATCAACAGCTGTCTGAGCCACACTGTTTACATTCCATGGCAGCTGAAAAGGTCTGAACTTTCCAATATTTTGGCCGGATGCTATCAAAAATCCGATTCTCAAACCGGGAATTCTGAATATTTTGGACATGGAGTTCAAAACCAATACGTTGGGAAGCCTGCAGGGCAGCATACTCAACTGGTCGGAATCGTATACAAACGGCAGATAGGATTCATCGATAACAAAACGTGTGTCCGGATGAAAGCGGCAAAGTCGCTCCAGATCCGCTTTCAACATTAAAGTGCCGGTGGGGTTGTTGGGGTTGCAGATAAAAACCGTATCATGATCTTTAATTTGTTCAATAACCGCATCCACATCCAGCTTGAAATCAAAAGGCTCCTCTGCCATCATATAATCGTAGCGGACATTGTGCATGCTGCAGGCATCAGCGTAATCGGCATAGGTGGGGCCAAGAATCAGCGCCCTTTTAGTCTCAAGCACTTGAGGGATAGCATAGATGAACTGGGTGGTTCCATTGCCGGCAATGACATGTTCAGGATTGATGTTGTAGCGGGCGGCAAACGCTAGCACTGCTGATTTGGCGTCTACTTGAGGCAGAGCGGTAATTGCGCTGATATTGTTAATAATAAATTCAACCAGGCCGGGCAGGGGATCCAGCGGATTAACATTGCTGCTCATATCAATGATATCAGACGGAGCACATTCCAACCTTTGTGCCAATGCATAGATATTTCCACCGTGACCGTTCAGCATTAAAACCCCCTAATGGAAATAAGTAAAAAGAGTAGTGATTCAGTTATCTCAGCCATAGCTCCCAGCATGTCACCGGTGATACATCCCATCCGTTTTTTGTAGTAATAAAGAAGTGTTAGCGTTATAGCCGCGAAATTGAAGTTTAACCAGACCCCTTGCCATCCCAGAAAATATGAAAGCCCAATTGGTACAAGCAGGCCCAAAAAAGCACCTGTATTGATCGGATCGTTAAAAAAGTCATGGCCGGTTCCTCCGCCGGGCCTTCCATATTCCAAGAACCGTATTCCGAAGAGCATGCTGCCGCGGGCATAGGCCGGTATAATAATGAGCAAAAGGCTGCGGTGGACATCCAAACTCGCTATGCCGGCCCATTTCAGGGACAATCCGCCTAAGATGGCTGCAAGTCCCATGACACCGATGCGGCTGTCTTTCATGATTGTCAGGGCTTTTTCTCTGCTGCGGTGTCCCAGAAGGCCGTCGGCCGTGTCGCCCAAACCGTCCAGATGCAGTGCGGCAGTGAGGACAACTAACAAAATAACGTCTAAGACGGATGCAATCGGCGGACTCCACAATCGAATCGCCACCTGATCAAAAGCAGAAACCATCGTTCCTAAAATGATGCCTACAATCGGAAAGTATGGAATCATACCTTTGGGGTCGTATATTTTGGGCTTGCCCAGAGGCAGAATTGTCAAAAACTCAATCGCGGCAATAAGACGGTTCATATATTTAACCATAAAAAAAATTGTCCTTTGGAATTTAATTTGCTCCATTTGAGATAGGTGCGCCCCTATGGGGTGAAATCAAAGCCTGGTCCTATGGGCCAAGCCTGTCCCGCATTGCGGGGGATTCTTCACTAAGACCGGTATACCTGCTACCATCCAGACAACGCTGTCTGCACAGGCCGCCACCTTCTGATTGGCAAATCCGGCTATATCCCGGAACAGTCTTGCCAGACGGTTCTCCGGGACAATGCCGGTTCCGACTTCATTCGATACCAGAAAAATCGAGCATTGAGCAGTTTCAAGCGCTTGAATCAAAGCATGTATTTGTTCCTCAATTCTCTGCTGGTCGTCGCTTTCCAGCAGGAGGTTGCTGAGCCAGAGTGTTAAACAATCAACAACGACAACATTTCCTCGGCGGCCGTGATCATTAACGGCTTCCGGCAACCGGATGGGAGCCTCAAACGTTTTCCAGTGCTGATCTCTCTCTTTTTGGTGACG
>JACNIG010000446.1 GCA_014383215.1 Candidatus Desulfatibia vada
ATTGACATAAGCAATTTAAACATGTTTATGATCATGAGAACTTTGGACTCTCAAGTTACTCAGTAAACACTACTTAATCTTTCCTATTTACATTAAGGATAATTCGTTTGTCTGGCTCGCCTTTTCTGCGGCGAATAACATCGCTGATATCAGATTTGGCTTGCGATTGCTTTTTTGCGGCTTGGGATTGCTCGTTGAGTTCAATATTTTTTCGAAGTTTAATTTCTAACTTCTTTATTTTCTCTTTCATTCTTATATCCTGTATATCTATCCTGCATGGTTACAAAGTGGAATGCAGAAACAGTGAGGAATTGAAAGTCAATCACCAAATACCTTTTACAACATGTTTCGGCTGTTCCTCGGTCCTTGCCTATGTTCCGGTGCGAGGGCCTGGTATACCCATGGACTTAAGTACTTCGTCTACCTGTGAAATATTCATGAACCCTTTTTCAACCAATATCGCACCAATGAGTCTATGCTTATCCTGCTCCAACTCTTCGGTTATTTGGACCTTCAATGCCTCTAACAGTTGCTCTAAGTTGATAAATCCTTTTTCGATGGCTATCACGCCAAAACGCTTGTCCAGATGTTCCATAGGGATTTGCCCTTCCAATTTTTGTATATTTTATTGAATTGGCTTGGACTAAATAAACCTCCAGCTATCCACCGACCATGGCGGGAAGGTCGACGATGGTCTTAGTATATTCACCTTGTTCGGACTCAAACGACAGATGCCCCCCGTGATCCTTAACAATTCCGTAGCTGATGCTCAGACCCAGCCCCGTACCTTCACCTTTTGGCTTAGTAGTAAAAAATGGGCTGCAGATTTTGTCGATTGCGTCCGCAGGGATTCCAACACCATTGTCATGCACCGTAATTCGCAAGTAGGTTTTCCCGCCAAGCTTCTCCAATTTACCCTCTATCCGAATGACCTTATCCTTATGAAAATCCGGATATTTTTTGTTCAAGGCATAGCGAGCATTACCGAGAAGATTCATGAACACCTGCTGGATTTTTGGACTGTTCACGTTAACAGCCGGCAAATCCTCAGGGATTTCAAGCTGCAGTTGAATCCCGTCATGGCTGATTTGTTTACCCATTAGTTCCAGGGAATCGGAAATGATGGTCTGAATCACTGACGGTGAGGGCACATCATCCGTTTGCCGGGCAAACGAAAGCAAACTTTTGACGATACGGGCAATGCGTTCACCCTCTTTCAAAATCTTTTTTGGTATTTCAGTCTCACCGGTCCGGTCTTGGGCTTCATCGATTAAAATCCGGGCATAATTAGTAATTCCGTGGAGGGGATTGTTTATTTCATGGGCCACGCCTGCTGCCAGTTCTCCCATAAATGCCAGCCTTTCGCTCCGGATAAGTTGCCTCTCCATTAATCTTGCCTCAGTGATGTCGCTAATGCGCATAATAGCAGACTCTGCTTGGCCCTCTTTTTCCATTATTGGGTATATGGTGACACGTTCTAATCTGTTTGGGTCCATGAAACCTTTTCGCTCAAATACAGCCGGCCGGCCTGTTAAAATAAACGATGGAATTTCACATAGTTCACATGGGCTTGATTTTTCCTTAAATACTTCAAAACATGACTTGCCGACAACTTCACGGAAATTAGGCATATGGTAGTATTCCAAAGCGGACTTATTGAGAATCTTCACTGACAAATCCTTGTCTAACATGAGGAGAGGATCTGAAATTCCGTCAAAGATAGACTCAAGCATGGTCTTGCTTTTTAGAATTTGTTCCTCAGCAAGTTTTTGCCTGGTAATATCAAAAAAGATGCCGCTCACATATCCAAGCTCTCCATTGTCATTACAAACTATCTGTCCTCTTTCTTGTATCCAATGGATGACTCCAGTTTTTGATTTGATCCTATATTCCCTAATGTATGACTTGTCTGACTTGAGGGCCTTTATAAAACCTTTCCTTGCAGTTTCAATATCTTCCGAAACAATTATGTCAGACCATTTTATTCTTTTGGAGTTAAATTCATCGATGTCATAGCCCGTTAATGATTCAATCTTGCTATCATTGAATTCAACAGACCAGTCTTTATATCCTCTAAAAACAAATCCCGGAAGATTCTTTAACAACAATTTGTATTTCTTCTTGCTTTTACGTAGCTTCTTTTCCCCCTGGTCTCGCATAGTGATGCCAATACCCAAGCACCAAAAAAAGTCAAGTTCGCCGTTTTCTTTAAATACCTGTCTTCCATGCCATTCCAATAGCAATTCCCTGCCGTCTTTGGCTTTGATACGATATGAATTCAGGGTCGGATCCCTCGAATTTATCAGTTTAGCAAGTGTTTCGGACATCATTTCTCTGTCAGCATCAGGAACAAAGTTCGACAGATAATCTTTTTCCTTAACTTCATCCATAGTGTACCCAAGGAAATTGAGCATGGTTTTATTCATAAACTTGATCTTACCGTCCGCGTCGAGTACAAAAATAAATACCGGCGAGTCTTGCATGACGCTTTGAATGAAACCATTCATCTTTATTATTTCATTCTCAGACCGTCGCAACCCGGCTGTTTCGTGCTCAAACTCCTTGACTCCATATTCTGATGCTAAGGTTGCTCTATCGGTCATTGAAAATTCCTCCAATTTTCGATAAAATCTTTCCTGTTTTTCATGGCCAATGCTCCCAACAATAAGGTAAACAGCAAATTTAAGGTTGGACTACCTGCTATTTATGCTTTTGAAAGCAACACGGACTGTCTTTCCCGCTTCTTATCTATTCTATCAAAGGCCCCTTCAATTGCTCGCTTTAACACGTAAATCTTGACGGGTTTGCACATATATCCGTCAAAACCGATCTCTTCCAGCTTTGCAGGCTCAAACGCAGCAATCTGTCCGGATAAAGCATAAATAACAGACTCAGAGTTTATCTTTTTAATTCGCTTACACAATTCGTTTCCGTCCATATCCGGCAGAATCAAATCTGTTATTACCAGCGGAATCTTTTCACTTTCTAATATTTTCAATGCCTTTTCAGCACTTTCGGCGGACTCAACCGGATATCCCAGCTTAATTAATATCTTTTGTAATACATTTCTTGGTAATTTCTCGTCCTCGACAATTAAAATTTTATTTGAAGGAAAATTCATATTTTAGATCCATCATTTAAGAGCATCTTTAACAGGTTTACTATGCCGCTATTTTTGTCTTGAATTTTTGTCGATATGGTACTTTATTGCCGGGAATTTTATGCATCCGGCGGGCCTCGGTCTTCTCCGGAATAATGAGAGGCCGCTGTAGCATCTTTTCATAAAGATCTATGTAGTGTTTAGCGGTGACCCGATGATTGAATTGGGACGCGCTTTGGATCATTATTCGCTCTATCTGCCGTTGCTTTGCTTTCATGGACAGCCGATAAAACTGCATGGCCTGATCAACAGCCCAGGAGAGCCCGCCTGGGTCAAATGTCTTGAACAGGAAGCCGTTGCCGGTATTTTTAGATACGTCCAAGTGGGTGATGGTGTCGTGAATCCCGCCGGTGTCGTGGGCAACCGGCAGGGAACCGTAAATAGCACCTATCATCTGTGGAAGACCGCAAGGCTCAAAGCTTGAAGGCATCAACACAAAATCCGAACCTCCGTAAGCTAACCGGGCCAATTCCTCGTTGAAGTCACATATCGCTACCCGGTGAGACAAATTATGGAATCGAACAATGTCTTTAAAATGCCTTTGAAACTCCCCGTCTGCAACAAAAATGATCTCCAAATTCTGATCCCGGTATCGGGAAACGATTTTATAGAGGATCTCAGTAAGAAGTTGGCATCCCTTTTGGACCGGATCCAGCCGGGAAGGCCAAAAAAAGATGGGTGCCCGTGTATCCTGGATCAAACCTAAGGTTTTCTGAAGAAAGCGTTTATTGTTTTTTTTCCCTACAACGTATAGAGTTTTATCCATTGTCCCGCAGGACAAAAATGCGGGAAAGCCCAGT
>JACNIG010000187.1 GCA_014383215.1 Candidatus Desulfatibia vada
ATTCGGAACACCCATCGATTACGATATTGAAGCGACTGGAGTTTACGATGAAAGGCAGACATCTTCAATTTGGGTTCCAGGGGCCAAAACGCAAGATATGGGATTTTCTGACACCAGACCAGGGCAGCGGGTGAGTGGGGTAACTGCCAAAGATACGCAATACGTATCACGGGCGCTAAAGGGTTTTGTAGCGCCAGGATAAATAGTAGTTACATGCAATTCAGTGCCGGCAAATAGATGTTAGAGGTATCTGAAGTATCAAGATCTGGTGTTTGCAACAGAAAATCAATAATGTTCCCGATATTGTCCTCAACCTCAAGTTTCTGTTATTTTGTTTCTTCTAAAAGATACTTTGCAAGACGCTTTCCAAGGCCAATAATGGTTGTTGTTGGTGGCAATCCCCAAGCTTCAGGGATTACCGAACAGTCACATACATAGAGGTTTTCATACTCTGTCTTCAGATTCGAATCCAATAGTTCACCAACCTTTACTGTACCACCGGGATGGGCGGCGAGGTACTGGGTCTTAAAAATACTCTTCGCACCAGCATTCTTTAATATCTCTTTTGCCCGTTCATATCCTCTCCGCAGCTTCTGTTTCTCATTCTTATCTAATATTTTACGTACGCCGCCGGTATCGGTAAGTTTTCCACCAAGTTCGTCTTTTGCTTTTACCATTATTTGGAGAGTGTTTGGTCGTGAAAACATTTTATGAAATCTAAAAACCCCAGCTGCAAACATCGCAGTTGTAGCGAATGGGTGTGCCATGTCGGTCATCATGTAACCCTCATCTTCTATATGCACACCTGCGGTCATAGGAATCTCACTGGTTGGAACATCAATGTCTTTTACCGTACCACGAACTCCTATGAGAGGATCAAAGAAAAAATCATATCCGGCTCTTTTAATGCCGCTTGCTCGAAGTATGACGGGGGTGCCTATACCACCTGCAGAAATAATAACCTTTGGTGCAAAAGCTTCATATTTCTTTTGACCTTTTGTAAATTCTACCCCAATTGCTTTATTGCCTTCAAATAGAACCTTTTTAACCTTTGCGCCGTTTATGAGTTTTGCCCCATTCGCCACAGCTTCCTCGATATACATTCTTGCACTCCACTTCACCCGATGGGGATCTCCATAATGGCCAAATTTATATTCTGGTTTCCATTTATCCTGATACATAAATTTGTCTAGTTTTTTCCAGCTGTATCCAAGATCTTGAGCGCTGTCTAAGAGCCTCTCTGACATAGGACCAACCATTTCATCTTTAAGTGGAGCAACAGGAAGCTCTTCTCTTAGCTCCTTTACCTCATCATTGATATCTATCCCGTAAGATTTTAGCATATCGAAAGGAACAGGAAACGACGTTGCATAGTAATGGACTGTGCTCCCGCCAGTTGTGATACCCCTAACCAGACCCAGCATTTGACGTGTAAAAAGCATGCTTCTGCCCGGAAGTAAAAGTGTCCTAGCGCCTTGCCAGAAGCTTCCAGTTAAAGGAGCATTATCACCCCATTCAAGAATGAGCACCTTTTTGTTTCTTTGGGATAATTCCTTTGCAACAGTTGCCCCACCAGGCCCAGATCCTACCACTATGACATCTTTCTCCTGGATATCTAAATCCATAATACGTCCTCCAAAAAAATATTTTGCAGGGTTTCAAGTATTTGTGTTGAATTCGGAGAGTTACTTTCTGAAAAAACATAAACAAACGGTAGTGAACGCATCAATTGGTATATAGATCGTTAAACATACAGGTCATTGAATAGTGAGAAACTAATCGAGATTGAAGTCAGCAGGGATAAGCAATGCTATAAATAGAAATCAAATCGAGCAAGAGAATAGATTTAGAAAGAGAGTCTCTTACGGTAATACGTATATAAAAAGTCCATTAAAGTCAATGTTTGATTGTCTAACATAAACTACTGAAATAAACTAAGCATAATTTAAAATTAATACGTAAAATCAGAGGGTTGTTTTGTGCTGTTTTATAGAGAGAAGATATACAACATGTAGTAATTTTTTTTGAAAAGCCGCCATAGAAGATTGCTTGCCTGAACCGTTTCGTACTAATCATTTGAGTTTATAGCAAATTGGGTTTCCGAATCAATCAAATTTTGGAGCATTAATTTCTTGCCATAAAAGGCAGGTATCGTGAAAAAACTCCCATTAAGACGGCTTTGGACGATCCTTAAGGAATGCATAAAGTTCCGTAACTGTAGGTTCTCTTTTGATGAGTTCGATAATATCATCATCATATTTGTCGTATTCAAATTTAGAATTAAAAAAGGAAAATAGCAGTTTATCAAAAAAACTTGTTGTGTAATTAACAATCCTGTTCTGTTGGATAGAATCCAAACGATATTCAATTCCGCTTTCGTCAAGATGTGCAATATATTGGTTTCTAATATTCTCGATTTCTAATTCTTTGTATTGTCTTTGTATTGTTCTTAATTCGCTTCTTAAGTCTCGAAGCACTTGAGAATTTATTTCTTTCTTTATTGATGAATCATTTAATGGGTTCATTTTAAAAATTCGATTAAACGAAAAGGTTTCATTGGGGTTTAGGAGTTTTACTAAATTAATAATTATTGAAATTGTTGAGTTATATTGAATCAAGTCGAGCGCTCTGTTATCATCAGCTTCATCTTTGGTAAAAAACATTAAAAAGTCTTTAAAGCGATTGTTTGTTGCTATCTCCTTCACAATCAGGTCTTGTATTTTTATCAGTTCAGCTATAGTCATTATAAAAATATTTATTTCCACCCATATGCTTCAACAAGTGCTCCGAAAAGACAAACCCTCGCACTCTCGTTCAGTTTTTCTGGATTTTTTTCCGCCCACTTTTTGTAAATAAGCATAACTTGTCCACCAGCAAGACCGGTGTCTGGAATATTCAAACGGTGAAAATTAATTTCTTTTGATAACTTTTCTCTTTGCTTTTCTGATAGCGTATTGCTTGGGAACATTGTTTCAAACAGGACAGATTGGAGTAATACTATACCTTCAAGGTATCCAGCCAAATAACCAGATGTATAGGTAGCGGCATAAAAATCTTCAGGGCTTTGCCGATTATCCATAACCTCATCACACAATTTTATACTGTAGTAGAGGTCATAACCAGTTTCTAATGTCTTTTCAGCAAATACTGTTGACCTAAAAGTTATCAGTACGAAAACCATAACCAATGTTATTATAAGGATATTGCGTTTCATTGGTTTCCCCTTTTTTACTGTGTCTTTGGATTAGCTTTGATTCCTTATTCCTTTCCTGTGCTATTTTAACCCCAAAATTCTCGGAAAAAGGCCTCATTTCTTTTTTTAACTTTAGGAACAAACTTTAAATTTCTTTCTCTGGATTCCCATACATATTTCTGGCTATCCCGATTATAAGAATCACTCATGTCGGCTATGTAATCTGCCAAAGCCTCAATAGTACTAAATTTATCTAACAAAAGGTTTATAACTTTATCATGTTGGTAATCATAAGGCGGTTTTGTTAAAAGAACCAATTTCAGATAGTCTCTCTCATTTTTTCCAGGTCTTTCTCTTTTGGCTTTTTCATAAATTTTAATACATGCCTTATAGACACTATCTGGATCGGTTCTGAATAGTTTGGAAAGTATACCCATGGAAGGCTACCTATCATATAGGGGGTTAACAATTACGGATCAGAATTAATTCTGCATATCCCAATATATCATGGCTTTTACGGATTTTTTTTTAATCGGCAATTTAAGACTTTTGATTGAAGATTCCTTGCCTGTACCAACAGGCACTATCGAATCAATATCATTGAAGGTTGGGTTTGTAAATCTTGAAATTTTGGGGGTCTGTTTTTTGATAGGCAACAATCATCACATCGAGCTATTCATGTAAAATGCGGATAATGCACAATATCTGGGATTAAAGTTTCAGATCAAAGAAAATCAGA
>JACNIG010000252.1 GCA_014383215.1 Candidatus Desulfatibia vada
CTTAGTGCCTTAGTGTCTTTGTGGCTGAGCTATTATGACAAGGAGGAGCCAAATGAAAGATCGCGGTAAGAATTCGAAAAGTTCTAAAGATGCCAAGCCTCCAAAAACTTATAGACCGGGAGAAAATCCGGAGATGGATGCCTGGTTTAACAGCTTCTATATTGAAAATCATCTCGATCATTTTACTCATCCGGACCAGGCTGCCACGCCTGAACAGATCAGATTCATGGTCTATACCAACGAAGATGAACGCTATTATCCATGCTCTGACAATATGTTTACGGCGATTATGAGTCGAGACCGGTCTGATTTTATCCAGAAAAAATATAATGAAGTGCTGCAGCGGATCCTGGAACTGGTTGATCTTCAAATCGAAGACCAAAAAGAGCAAGACTACCTGGAAGCTCTCATCAAAATCAAATACAGCCACGAAACTCGCGATGAAATCATGATACCTTCCAGGCTCGAAAAACGCCTTCTACGGATTTTCTTGAACCATACCCAGATTGAAGACCCATATCTTTTTGAGAAAGCCATGCGTAACAAGCGCGTCCGCCAGTCTTTTAATTCAGAGACTTTTCAAAAGGCGCTCAATCATGTGGAGTGTTCAGAATTTGCAAAATCTCCCACGACAATAACCGCAATCAAAGAGCATGTGGAACACCTTGAACTAAAAAGGCTTATTGCCATTTCGGTTGAAAATTCCCTCTGGGAATCGGACGAATCTTTGAAATACACTAAGAAGGATTATCTTACGGCGTTTAACCGGCCCTTAACCGGCAACGGTGTTGATTCTCTGTTTCAATTCCTGGGAATTCAATCCAAAGAGACCGCCCCGGAAGCCGGCCGGGGAAAAAAAATACTCTGGCTTGCCAATGAAAGCGGTGAAGTAATGGTTGATCTGGCTATCGTGCATTACCTCGCTAAGCTGGGCCATAAAATCATTATTGCCTTTAAGGAAGGTCCCTTATTTAAAAAAGTAGATTTTATAAACGCTCAGGAAGATGAAGTCCTGCGCCGGGAACTGGAGAGAGCGCTTTTCATCCAGGAAAAGAACTTGACCAAAAACGAACTGCTGAAAACCCTCAGAAGGGATTACAATATCTTCGTCATCTCCGACGGAACCCGTGAAAACCTCAACCTCCTGCTGACGTCCACGACATTTGGACGAATATTCAAAGAGGTCGACGGGGTTATATCCAGAGGTCATGAACAGAAGCGGCGATTTTTTGATACCCACTTTCAATTTACGCAAGACATCTTTAACATATCCGAAGCTCCCCGGGGATCGGTTGCGATCAGCTACAAACCGAAACATCCTTCGGTGATCAAATTTTCCCATAAGGACCTTGAAAAAAAAGCGCAAACGATTATCGACCAGATGGAGACCGCCCGCAAGAAAGGCGTGACCGTGGTCTTTTACAGCGGAATCATCGGTTCCATCCCCGGAAAAATCGATATGGCCAAAAAGATCATGACGGTTTTTGTAGATTTTCTCAAAAAGCAGTCGGCCATGACGTTTATAATTAACCCGTCCGAATATTTTGAACCGGGCATGGATGCCGACGATCTGATGTACATGTGGGAGATAGTACAGAGAAGCGGTTTGATCGACATCTGGCGCTTTCAGACATACGATGATATTGCCCAGGCATTTCAGATCATGAATAAAAAAGTCCCGCCTGAATGGGTCGGCAAAGATGCCACCTTCAGTACCGGATGCACCAAGGAAATGAGGATCGCTCTTAACGTTCAAAAAAGGCACCCGGAGATGCAGATCATCGGGCCTGCAACAGAAAAGTTTATGCGGCGGGATGAATACGGAGTCGGCAAGATGTATGACAAACGGCTTAGTTAGTGCGATATAATTTTACTTTTTTATTTAGACAGCTGTCTAATATAAAACTACAATTAAGCCGCTGGGGACTCGTGCTGCAGCCATGGCAGCAGAGACTCGTCGGTGACTGTGAGCTTAGGATAGGATTTTCCGCAGGACATATTGCAGTATGCCGCCGTTTTCAAAGTAATCCACGTCAATATCTGTGTCCAGCCGTGAAACTGCTTCAAAATCGATGGTTTCGCCGTCTTCTTTTACGGCTTTGACCTGCAATACTTTTCTGGGCTGCATATTTTCGATGCCGCTGATATAATAGGTTTCAAAGCCCTTCAGCCCGAGGCTTTCCAAATTTTCACCGGCTTTAAAGACCAGCGGCAGTACCCCCATGCCGACCAGGTTGCTGCGATGGATGCGTTCAAAAGACTCGGCAATAACCGCCTTGACTCCCAGCAATAAAGTTCCTTTGGCAGCCCAGTCTCGGGAAGATCCGGTCCCGTACTCTTTGCCGCCCAATACAATCAGCGGCCGGGATTCGCCGGCATATTCAAGGGCGGCATCATAAATAAACATTTCCTTTTTGCCGGGAAATTTGATGGTAAAGCTGCCCTCGCGGGGTGCAGTTAGTTTGTTTTTGATGCGGATATTTCCGAAAGTTCCCCGTATCATCACCTCATGATTGCCCCGGCGGGATCCATAGGAATTAAATTCCGGCGGCGGCACGTTGTTTGCAATCAGGTATTGTCCGGCAGGATAATCCGGCGGTATGGCGCCTGCAGGAGAAATATGATCCGTGGTGACCGAATCGCCCAGCATAGTGAGTACGCCGGCATTGTTTACATCCAAAGATTTGGGTAAATCTGTGCTGAAATTTTCAAAATAGGGTGGTTTTTTAATATAGGTGGAGCCTTTATCCCAGTTGAAAGTTGTACTTTCCGTAACATCTAATGCCTGCCAAAACTCGTCGCCGTCAAAAATTCTGGCATATTCATCTTTATAAAACTCTTTTTTAACGTGTTTCTGTACCAGATGTTCGATTTCTTGATTGGTTGGCCAGAGATCCTTTAAATAGACAGGTTCACCAACGGAATCGAGCCCAACCGGTTCCATGGTTAAATCAATATCGATTCTACCGGCCAGGGCAAATGCCACCACCAGCATGGGCGATGCCAAAAAATTTGCTTTGATGCTCTGATGGATTCTGGCCTCAAAATTGCGGTTTCCGGAAAGAACCGCAGCAACGGTCAGGTCATTTTCAGATATGGTTTTTTCTATCTGAGGATGCAGAGGACCGCTGTTTCCGATACAGGTCGTACACCCGAAAGCTGCCAGGTGAAAACCGAGGGTCTCATAATAGGGCATCAGGCCGGCGTCTTTAAGATATCTGATAACAACTTTGGACCCCGGTGCTAAAGAGGTCTTCACAAACGATGGAACTTTCAGCCCCCTTGATGCGGCTTTTTTTGCTAAAAGGCCCGCGCCTATCAGAACGTAAGGGTTGGAAGTATTGGTGCAGGAGGTAATGGCGGCGATAACTATGCTGCCCTGGCCTATGGAGGTCTCTTGACCGTTGAGATTCACATTATAATGACTCGAGTCAATCGGCTTGCAGGTTGTTGCCCTGGTTGTCATGCAGCCCGATTCGTCCTGAAATGTTGAGATGTCAGCCATGTCCGCATCTCGATCATATTCACATCCCATTACAGCGGCAAACTTTTCCTTTAAATCCTGCAGCTCGATTCGGTCTTGGGGCCTGGCCGGTCCGGCAACCGCAGGTGCAACGGTGGAAAGATCGATCTCGAGCACTTCAGTATATTGCGGTTCCTGGTGACCGGTATAAAAAAGACCAAGCGCTCTGGTATAGGCTTCTACAAGATTGGCCTGATTTCCCCGATTGGTCAGTTTAAGATAATCAACGGTTTTGGCATCAACCGGGAAAAAACCAAGTGTCGCCCCGTATTCAGGGGTCATATTGGCAATGGTTGCTCGGTCCGGAATTGTCAGGTTCTGCATCCCGGGCCCGAAATATTCAACGAATTTTTCCACTACATTGCGTTTCCTTAAAAGTTCGGTCACTACCAGCACAAGGTCGGTGGCTGTAATGCCTGCCTGCAGTTCTCCGACCATCTTTACGCCGATAACTTCAGGAATCGACATATAATACGGCTGCCCCAGCATGACGGCTTCAGCTTCAATGCCGCCGACTCCCCATCCCATTATTCCAATACCGTCGATCATGGTTGTGTGTGAGTCGGTGCCGACCAGAGTGTCGGGATAAGCAATAGCTCTGCCGTCAATTTCTTCAGTCATCACTACCTGGCCCAGATATTCCAGGTTTACCTGGTGACAGATACCGGAATTCGGGGGAACGACTCTGAAATTGCTAAAACTCTTCTGGGCCCATTTCAAGAGTGCGTATCTTTCCTGATTGCGTTCATATTCCTTGGCCACATTCTTTTTTAAAGCATCCTCGGTGCCGAAGTAATCAACCTGCACGGAATGGTCGATGATTAAATCGACCGGTACAAGGGGATTGATTTTGATGGGATCGCCGCCAAGCTCTCTTACAGCATCACGCATGGCAGCAAGATCCACGACGGCAGGGACACCGGTAAAGTCCTGCATCAGAACCCGAGCCGGATGGTATGGTATTTCGACTGGTTCGTCATATTGCTTTTCCCATCGGGCGATATTCAGCAAGTCCTGTTCTTTGACAATATGACCGTCCAGCTTCCTTAAAAGGTTCTCGACCAGGATTTTGATCGAAAAAGGCAACTTATCGATATCAGCAATTCCTTTTTGTTGAAGCAGGGTAATGTCCAGTATGTCGTATTTCGTATTTTCAACTTTGATCTGCCGGAGATACTCTTGTCGTTCCATAAGACCTCCTTTTTTTGCAATCCATCTCAAAAATGCATCTAACGCTCTATCGGGTGTCCGTTGTCCTTTGTCCGTCGTCCGTTGCAAAAAACAAATAAAGGCAGTTAATTAAAGTGTATATGAACGGTTTTTCCAAGTTTATGCTTGACCTAAGTGTTTATAAATAGAAAATCTACTGACTACTGACTACTGACTACTGACTACTGACTACTGACTACTGACTACTGACTACTGACTACTGACTACTGACTACTGACCACAGACGCCTATTCGAGTTTTGACTCGATTAGGGTAGTACCCCTCAAGGCCGACAGGCCGCTCCTCAAACAAAGTGCTCATCAAGCGCAGCACTCCGGTAAGTAGTTACCAATCGACGGGGATGCGCACGGTATTTCCCGACTTGTTTTCAAAGAGGAGATACCTGTTCTTATTTGCATATACTAAAAGGTCTCTTGTTATGGCAACATCCATTTTGCAGTAGTCGATGATTTCACGGATACGTCCCTGTTTCCACCAGCGCAGAGCCTGGAGACCATCAGCGGTCTTTTTTGCGCCCAGCGTTACCCTGGCAAGATGCTCCAGAGAGAGTCTGTAGCCCAGGCGCTTATGGACTTCTTCAAGTATATCAAAGGTGGGAAGTTTGTTAAAATCAAAATCAGAATAACCGCTCAGCACCCGGTAATCAAAGCGCTTAATATTGAACCCGACAACTATTTCAAACTGCTGAAGATGTTCAATCAGTTGGGATACTTGATCCTCTAAAAATTCAAAAAACTCGTCTTTTTTTGAATCGTAAAGTACCCCGCAGCTGATACCCATGAGGTCGGCCCGGTGCCACCCGCCTACTTCTTGAGCCGAACGCTGCGTCTCGATGTCAAAGACCCCATAGTGTCTGTTTTGCTTTAGCAAGCCTTGGTCTTTGGGCTGTTCCATGCTTACCGCCTTCCTTTTACGCAATCTGCGTTTCAACCTGCCGGCATGTTTGGGTCCGACTGCTGCAATGCGCTTTGCTTTAACAGGTTCCGGAGGGTGTGCGGTGATTTTATTTGATTCTTTTGCCGGCTGCACAACCCGGGACATTTGAGTTTTTTTCAGGCTTTCGAGGATAAAAATAGCCGCAGCTTTATTGATGGGTCGGTTGCCGGAGCCGCATTTGGGTGAATGTACACAAGAGGGGCATCCATCTTCACAGCCGCAGGCATTGATAACATCGAGCGTATGAGCCATAAGTTGTTGGGCACGTTCAAACGCCTGTTTGCTCAAACCGGCTCCGCCGGGAACACCATCATAAATAAATACGGCGGCACAGCCGGTCTGGGGGTGCAGGGTTGTGGCAATGCCTCCAAGATCATTGCGATCCGCCATAACCAGAAGCGGGAATATGCCGATGGCGGAGTGTTCCATAGCATGAATACCTCCCATAAAATGCAAATGCTTTGCTTCGGCGGCCCTTTGAACTTCAAGGGGGATCTTAAACCAAAGCCCCTCGGTTTCAAAAATAAGGGGCGGAAGATCCAGAGGAACGATGCTCAGTTTTTTTTTGGCATGGATGCGCCATTTTTCATAGCCGGTCACTTGTTCGGTTACTTTAAGTCGTCCTGAAAACACCTTAGTACCCCAGACGGATTTTTCTTCAAATACTTCAAGGATTTCCGTGTTTTTATGAGACCTCACCCTGGTATAATAATCGACACGGGCCTTGGTAACCTTTACAGTGGCTGTGTCCAAATCGAGGGTATCCACTAAAAAAGTGTCCCCTTTATGAAGATACACGGCACCGGGATGGGTTTCCTTAAAAGCCCTGAAACCGTCGCTTTCCCCCCTGCTTTCTCCGGTTTTGCTGCAGACAATCTGAAAACGACTTCCAATACCTCTCAAATTAACATGGCGATGAGGGGCTCGCCGTCTTGCATAGAGCTCTTTGCCGTCCGCGCTCCTTAAAAGATCCGCGTTGGCCTCCAGCTTGATAACAGATGATTTGACAACATCTTTTGACATCAAAGGTTCATCCATGGAAAGCGGCAATTCTGCAGCCGCGCATTCCAAGTGCTTTGTCAATATTTCAGGGTTATAAGGATTGACGACCGCCGCTTCCGGCTCCCGTTCGATAAGTTCGGCAGGGTGTCGCATGAAATACTGGTCCAAAGCGTCTTCACCGGCAATTAGAACCAGGGCGGAATCCTGTCCGCTGCGACCAACCCTGCCGCTGCGCTGCCATGTGGCCACAATTGACCCCGGATACCCCACTAAGAAGCAGAGATCCAGATCACCGATATCGATTCCAAGCTCAAGGGCGCTGGTGGATATGACGGCCAGTAGATCGCCCTGGGCAAGTCGCGCTTCGATTTCCCGGCGCTCTTTTGGAAGGAAACCGGCCCGATAGGCGCTGATACGATTTGCAAAGGGACCCGACTGCCGGCCTGCCCAGATAGCGATCAGCTCCGTAAGTTTGCGTGATTGGGTGTATACTATAGTTCGCAGGCTGCGATGAAGCGCGGCCTTTAGTAAAAGAATTGCTGTCTGGGCCGGGCTCTGAAGCGGGTTGACAAAAACAATATGTTTACCACCTTGGGGGGCTCCGCTGTCAGTAATGGTTTCAACGCTAAGTCCTGTAAGTTGTTTGGCAAGCTGGGCAGGATTGGATATGGTGGCGGAACAGAATACAAATGTCGGAGCAGCGCCGTAATAGGAACAGATTCTTTGAAGCCTTCTGAAAACCAGGGCCATATGCGAACCCATGACTCCGCGGTAAGTATGAACCTCATCGATTACCACGATCTTGAGATCGGAAAAAAAAGCTGCCCATTGCCTGTGATACGGCAGGAAAGAAAGATGGATCATTTCCGGATTGGTCAACAGAACGTTGGGCGGAGCTTCCCGGATACGCTTGCGGTGCCATGCGGATGTATCACCGTCATAAATCGCAGCCGTTGGCTTTATCTTGTTACAGAATGCAGTCAGCTCTTCAAAAATTCGCAATTGATCCTGAGCAAGTGCTTTTAAGGGGAAAATGTAAAGGGCTTTGGCAGCGGAATCTTTGAATATGTTCTCAAGCACCGGGAGGTTATATATCAAAGTTTTACCGCTGGCTGTCGGCGTTGCTACCACCAGATGTTGGCCGGATCTTATCAAATCGACGGCATCTGCCTGGTGCCGGTAAAAATTACCAATCCCGGCCGATTTGATGATGTTAAGTATGTTTTCAGGGCAGGCCTTATCAGGTTTTCTAAAAATCGGAGCCTGTTCAGGCAGCAAAGTGTGATGCACTACCTGGCTGCCCAGACGTTTTGAAGACAAAAGAGATTGTATATATTCTGTTACATCAGTTGTTTTATGCATAATCTGCTTGAAAATAATCAAATCTGAGATATATTAAATAATGAATTCGTAAAAAAAAGGAATTCATTACGTTTTAAGTTTTAGGTGTTAGGTTGTAATTTACATGACCTCTTCACCTTTGCAAGAGGAACTGACTAATATTGAAAAATTTGTTTATTTTCAAAGCCATCATAAGCATTTTTATTAAGATATCCCCATGTGGTCAAAAAATCCGTTTTAAGTCAGGAATTCAATTATGATAAATCAAGTTGTCGGTTTGCTTGTATTACTGGTGCTATCGGGGTTTTTCTCATCAGCGGAAACTGCTTTGTTTTCGATCAGCAAGACTAAAGCTCGACATTTAGCAAAATCTAAAGGCAAAGAATATCAGCTGATCCAGAAGATGAAGAATGACCCCCACCGTCTCCTTGCCACCATTCTTATCGGTAACAATCTCGTTAATGTGGCGGCCGCGGCCATGGCAACCGCTGTTACTTTAAAATATTTTCCCAACCATGCGGTGGGCATTGCAACCGGAAGCATGACGTTTCTTATCCTTGTTTTTGGTGAGGTGCTGCCCAAATCGATTGCCACGCGCAATAACGTCCTGATCGCCAAAATAATCATCTATCCAATCTATTGGCTTTCAATTCTGCTTTACCCGGCGATACTGTTTCTCAACTTTATTCCTAAGCTGACAGGCAAGATTAAGAAAACTCCTGCGGTAACTGAAGAAGAATTGATGACGTTTGTAGAAGCGGTTGAAGAAGACGGCGAGATCAAAGAAGCAGAGAAAGAGTTGATTCACAAGATTTTCGAATTCGATGATACCAACGCTTCGGAGATAATGACCCCCCGGGCGGATATGTTTGTAATTGATGCCGATAAAGAGCTAAAGCTGGATCAAATCGTCAAGTCGGGATTTACGCGCATTCCTGTAATTGAAGACAACATCGAAAATGTCATCGGCATTCTCAATATCAAGGACCTTTTTTTACATCAGGCGGTTTCAGACCAAGAGATCGATGTTCGCAGGATCATGACAAAACCTTACTTTGTTCCGGAAAATAAAAAACTGGACAAACTGTTGCATCAATTCAAGAAAAGGAAACATCATCTTGCCATCGTCGTGGATGAACACGGCGGTGTCTCCGGCCTGATAACGCTTGAAGACGCCCTTGAAGAGATTGTCGGAGAAATCAGTGACGAAACTGACAAGGAAGAGACGCATATAGTAAAACGCAAACACAAGGAATGGACCGTGCTTGGAAAAGCCGACATCGATGAAGTCAATGAAGTGATCGGAATGAATATTCCCGACTCAAGGGGATATGATACCTTTTCCGGGTACGTTCTCGATACCATCGGCAGGCTTCCCGATGAAAAAGAAAAAATAACCATCGGATCATACGCTATCACCATTGAAGAAAAGGACGGAAACCGGATCAAAGAGTATAGTGTCAAAGAAATATCATGAAATTTGACCGGGTACTTCAAAAACGAACAATCCGACCTATAACAATCCTGACTTGCTTATTTTTACTTGTCGGGTATTCCGTTGCAATAGCTCAACCGGCTGAAATTATAGAGGTTGGTAACTTTTCGAACCTGCGTGCCGGCAGCGACTTTCCTTCTGCCTGGAAACCCCTTACGTTCAAAAAGATAAAGCAACACACTCGCTACAGTCTGGTTGCAGACAATGGTGTTGTCGTCGTTAAGGCTTTAAGCAACTCTTCCGCTTCGGGACTTATCCGTAAAGTCGAAATCAATCCTAAAATATACCCGGTTGTCACCTGGCGCTGGAAAGTTACCAAGATTTATACAAATGGAGATGTCACCAAAAAAAAAGGAGATGATTACCCGGCCCGGATATACATAACGTTCAAATATGACCCGGATAAAGCGGGATTTTTCGAAAAAATAAAATATGAGACCGCCAAGACGTTATACGGTGAATATCCTCCTATTGCGGCCCTTAATTACATCTGGGCCAGCAATGCTCATAAAGGAACCATAGTTCCAAACCCATATACCGACCAAGCCATGATGATAGCGGTGGAAAGTGGTGCGCAAAAGCTCAACAACTGGGTTGAAGAAGTGCGAAATATCTATCAAGACTATAAAAAAGCCTACGGTGAGGAACCGCCGCTTATATCCGGCGTAGCAATCATGACGGATTCGGATAACACCAAAGAATCTGCCGTCTCTTTTTTTGGAGATATTACCTTTCACAAAAAGTAAACCTCAATTGAGCGTAAACGCTCAACTGAGTGTCCATTGTCCTTTGTCCGTCGTCCGTTGCTAAGCAATAGGAAGCGAAATCATATTTCAACTACAGGTGAAACACAAAAAGAGGCCCTAAGAACCTGTAAAACCACTGACTACGGACAACTGACCACAGACGCCTGATCGAGTTTTGGCTCGATTAGGGTAACACTTAAAACCTAAAACGTGATGAATTCGACTTTGGCGAATTCATCATTCTTTGACCCGCTCCACATATTCTCCGGACCTGGTGTCGATTCGAACCAGTTGGCCCTCCTCGATAAAAGGCGGTACTTGAACAACATAACCGGTTTCCAGTGTTACCGGTTTTGTACTGCCGGCGGCCGTATCTCCCTTGGCCCACTGCTCGGCACTGGCAATCCTTAAGTCGACGAAATTGGGCAGAGCAATACCTATGGGCCTGTCCTCGAAAAAAAGAACGTTGCAGACCGTGTTCTCTTTTAAAAAATTAATGTCATCTCCCACCAGGTCCCGGGATAGAAAATCCTGACCGTAGGTAGTTGTGTTCATGAAACAGTACTGGTCTCCGTCTGAATATAGGTATTCCATTTGGAATTCTTCCAGGTTGGCAGGGTTGAGTTTATCCACGGATCTAAATGTTCGGTCAAACTGAGCGCCGGTCAACATATTTTTGAGCTTGCATTTGTACAGAGCCTGCCCCTTGCCGGGTTTGACAAAGTCAAACTGAGTGACCACATACGGTTCGCCGTCAATTTCGATTTTAAGACCTTTTCTCAGATCACTGCTGTCATACATGTATTTAACTCCCTATTTCAAAAAAAAATTAAAAATAATCACGAAAGCACCAAAGAGGGAAAGCACGAAATTCAAACACATTTTTCGCGTTTTCTTAATTTCGTGTTTTCGTGATAAAATAATTTATAAAGACTGCTCTGCTCTGCGAGTCTCCTCAATCAGCCGTTTGACCTTATCCAAGTCTTTCTTGAACCTGACAAAACTTCCCTCAAAATCAATTGCATTAGTTCTTGTGCAACTGTCAATCCCTGCGGGGCCAACGTGCCGGATACCTTCAAATACATTTTCAGGTGCAATCCCACCGGCCAGGATGACCGGAATGCGGCTGGTTGCAACCAGCTTGGCAGCCATGTTCCAGTCACAGGTCTTGCCGGTTATTCCGACAAATCCTTTTACCGGCTGTTCGACAATCTGCATGTCCGAGGTATTCAAAAGCAGCGTATCCGTCAAAAAGTAGTCACTGACCGCTTCAAACCGCCGGGCCAGTTCAAGAGTAGGGACGCGGTCTGAAAAACCGGGCCGGGCGATGGGAATGGATCGCATGATTTTAATTTCAGGAAATTTATCTTTAACGTCCCCCTGTAATGCCAAAAGATTATCCTGGATATTGGCGCCCCTGGATGTATCGGTCAGTTCTTCACAAAAATGCACAATATCCGGCCTGTAATAATCTAGTGCACGATACAAGGCTTTAGTGCTGTTAAAGAGTGTAATCAGACTGCTTATGGCGCCTTCTGCTTGAACCGCCCGGATCGTATCTCTTATGGGTGGTACCTGCCAATCCTCTTCAGACACCAAAACACTGCCGATATTATCGACGCCGAGGGCCATCAATTTTTCAGCCTCGGACGGTGTTTGCACTTCATAAATCTGCACAATTATTTTATCCATAATCCTTTTCGAACTCACTTAATCCTGATTTTTTTCATCTTCTTCACCTGCAATAGTCAGTTGTCCGTTGCCAGTTGTCCATTTACAAATGACCAGTGACAAATGACAAATGACCAGCACCCACAATTCAGTTGACATTTTAAACCGCTTCTAACATATTCAGCATGTTTTCGCAAATCGTTGTGCCTGTATTTTTCCAAATAAAGCCAAGAGGATTTACATGATTTTGATTATCGATTTTGGTTCCCAATATAACCAGCTCATAGCCCGCCGGGTCCGAGAATGTCGTGTTTACTGTCGGATCGAATCCCCTGAAGTTGATATTGATTATATCACGAATCTTAAACCGGAAGGAATAATTCTCTCCGGAGGCCCATCAAGCATTTACGAGAAAGGCAGCCCCAAAGTTGATCCGGCGATTTTGAATCTTGGGATTCCTGTTTTGGGGATTTGCTATGGGATGCAATTCATGGTCAGCGCTTTAGGGGGGGACGTAAAAAGAACCAAAAAACGTGAATACGGATTTGCGGAGCTCAATATCAAACAGCAGACCGGTCTTTTTAAAGGTGCAGGAACAAAAACCGACTGCTGGATGAGCCACGGTGATTCTATCGCCAAGCTTCCAAGGGGCTTTAAAACAACCGCTTCCACGGAAAATACCAAAATTGCTGCAACGGTTCATCCGAAAAAAAAGCTTTACGGCCTCCAATTTCATCCCGAAGTTCATCATACTCCCAAGGGCACAAGGATGCTTCGCAACTTTCTTTTTGACATCTGCGAATGCAAACATACCTGGACCATGAAGTCCTATGCCAAGGAATCAGTAAATCAAATCAAAACCGTGGTTAAAGATAAAAAATTAATCCTGGGTTTGAGCGGTGGGGTCGATTCCTCTGTCACCGCTTTGCTTATTCATAGGGCCATTGGAAAAAACCTTACCTGTATTTTTGTTGATAACGGTCTGCTGAGAAAAGATGAGGGTTCCAAGCTAAAAATAACATTGAAACAGCATCTTAACATCAATATTCGTTTTGTCAGCGCTAAGAACAAATTTCTTAAAGCGCTTTCCGGGATAACCGATCCTGAAAAAAAGCGAAAAATAATCGGCAAAGTCTTTATGGATGTTTTTGAGGCTGAAGCCAAAAAGATTAAAGGCGCGGAATTCCTGGCCCAGGGAACCCTTTATCCGGATATTATTGAATCGCAATCGGCTTTTGGAGGCCCCACTGCGGTGATTAAATCACATCATAATGTCGGCGGTCTTCCAAAAAACATGAAACTGAAACTAGTGGAGCCCTTAAAATACCTGTTCAAAGATGAAGTCCGCCTTTTGGGCAAGGAATTAGGGTTGGATGACGACTTGATATGGCGCCAACCTTTTCCGGGACCGGGTCTTGCCATTCGCATAATCGGCGAAATCACCAGAAAACGTCTTTTTGTGTTAAGAGAAGTTGATGACATTTTACTTGAGGAAATCAAAAATGGCGGATATTATAAAAAATTATGGCAGTCGTTCGCGGTTCTGCTGCCTTTAAAAACTGTGGGCGTAATGGGAGATCAGCGAACATACGAAAACATCATAGCAGTGCGGGCGGTTTCCAGCAAAGATGCCATGACGGCAGACTGGGCCAGGCTGCCCCACAAGCTGTTAGGAAAAATTTCAAACCGGATCATCAATGAGGTTGCCGGAGTGAACAGGGTAGTTTACGATATCAGCTCCAAGCCGCCCAGCACCATCGAATGGGAATAAATACAAATGACGGAAAACGAATCTGCTAAATTCAGGATAAGATCGGACGATAATCCCGAAGCACAGTTTCAAGAGGATAATCAAGAACTTAAGCTCGACAAATTAAGCAGGCGTATTACCTTGATTACCATATTAATTCCCTGCCTGATTGGTGGAATCCTTTTTTTAGCGTACCGTGACATTCAGACGAGGGTCGGACGAGTATCTGATACAGGCACAACAACGGTCAAGACGCTATCAAAAGACTTGGAATCGCGGTTTTCATCGCTGTTAATAAAACATGCAAAGCTTGAGGTGGACTCTGCGCAAAAAATTTCATCTCTTGAAAAGACAACCGCTTCTTTACAAAAGAACCTGCAAGAAGCAGCCACCGCCATTAAGTATATCAGGGCCGCCAGAAAATCAGACAATCAAAAAATAGCAAACGCCATTAACGCTATGAACAAAACTCTGGGGACCCTGGCGCCGCTTCCCCAGAACTTAGAAACTATGGCGTCCGATATAAAGCTATATGATCAAAAGCTTTCCAAAGAACTGGGGAGTTTTTCTCAATCCCTCGAAGGTATTAGAAACAATTTAATTAAAATCCAGGCGGACATCATTTACCTGGCATCAGTAAAAACTGATAATAAAGCTTTTGACCTGGCTCTGCAAAGCCAACAGAAAAACTATCAGCTGGATTTGCAGCAGACCAAGCGGGATATCGATAAAAAAATCGCATCCCTGGAAAGTAAGATTAGAAGGATTGGTCAGGTTGAAACGCCTCCGAGCAAAAAAAGTCAGACAAAATCTTCCCAAAAGTCAACATCTGTTCCGCCGGAATCCAAGCCCGACTCTAAAGCAAAGACGTCTCAAAATACTGCCACACCAAAATCGGGCTCTGTAGAAAATGCGGTTAAAGAGAGCGCCACTCCCAAACCCGTTTCCGAAGATACATCATCCCTGCCCAAACCCGGCTCCTTTATTGAGCAGGACATCCAATAAAAGCTCGATTTCATAAAATCGTAACACGATTTTATTGTTGTTTCTTCTTTTTTCTCTGTGATTTTGTAACAGGCCGTTGCCTGAGCAGCACGTAGGTTGCCCCGGCACCGCCGTCAAAAGACCTGGCGCTGGTAAAAGCGACAACCCACTTGCGCCAGGGACCTCTGGTAAGCCATTCAACCACCTTGGTCTTCAACACCGGCTCTGCCGGGGAAGAAAGGCCGCGGCCGTGCACTATCAGCACGGCCCCCTTGCCGGTGGTAATCGCATCCTTAAAGAACTTATCAAAGTCATTTTTAGCACTTTCAACACCGAGACCGTGGAGATCGAGATGCGCCTGAATGGAAAAATCTCCCCGGTGCAGGCGTTTTGTAAGCTCCGGATGAACATTATAACCCGTACCCTCTATGTATTCAGGCGTATCCGCTACAACAAAACCTTCTCCATGTTTTATTAGCTTTTCAAGCTGCAAAAGAGTTTCAGCTTCGTAATCATGTTCAGGAGTTTGCGGCGAAGGGGGTGCGGCATCATGTTCTATGCAGTCATCGCGGGCGATGGGCTCAACGCCTGCCATGGCCTCTATGAAAAGATCATTTTCATGACCAGAAAGCTTTTGGGCGGTGGTAACAATTGCGGGTTCGGAAGGCCTGCCCGGCCCGGTAGTGGTTTTCGCCGGAGATTTTCTCGAATTATCAGCAGGGGAGGGCGCAAGTTTGAAGGACTTGCTTTTAAGTAGCGTTTTCAAATCTTTAAAGGGCCTGCACATACCTTGCGGCTTTGAGTCTTTCTCCTTGCCCACAGGATAGCATCCTTTTTTTGCCCTACCCTAACTTTGCTATATTAGGGTAAGGATTCAGGTTTTGAACTGTAATAGCGAGTGCATTCCCCGCCCCGCTCAGGCGGGACAACGGGGTAGGTTTAAAAGATATTTTTTTTTAGAACTCCGTTTTTGTATTGAAAATAATCGCTAATAATTTTTGCATGGTCAAAAGCAATCGGTAAGGGCAGATTCTTCTGAGTGAAAACGCCGATATTTTTAGCATCATCGGCAGATTTTGGTGTGCCGTTAGCTTTGGCAATAAAAACCGTTGTTACGGTGTGGTGCCGGGGATCACGGTTCGGGTCCGAATAGGTGTGAAACTGTTCAATCAGCTGGATATCCAGGGATGTTTCTTCTTTTGCCTCCCGGACTGCAGAGGCTTCCAGCGATTCACCATAATCTACAAAACCGCCCGGCAATGCCCACCCATAAGGCGGGTTCTTCCTTTCAATCAGCACGATATTTGCGTTGATCTCAATAATAACATCAACCGTGACTAGCGGATTGCGATATTTTGGTTTCATGTTATGCGGGTTAAGGTTGATGAACTCGTAAAAAGTAAAAATTTCCTTTTTACGATAGTATTTTGTATTTGGTGTTTAGTGTTAGGTTATTTAACAAGCTGGTATATCGGCATATATTTAAAACAAAAAACTAAATACTAAACACCAAACACCTATGGTTTAAGACTCATAATTCAGGAGGTCCCGCGGGGATGACACAGGCAAACACCAGCGGTTCATCACCTGCGTTTCTAATCTGGTGCTCCTCATTGCCGGGAATAAAAACGGTATACCCCCGGGTTACCGGGACCCATTCTCCTTTGCAGAGGATTTCGCCATTCCCCGCATGGATGATAATTTCATGTTCCCATTCATGGGTATGCATCGGGGTAAAGCCTCCGGTTGATAATTCGAAAAATCGCATGCAGAAATTATTGGCTCCGTCATCTTTGCCGATAACTACTCTGCCAGTAACTCCCTTGGCGGTATCCGTGTCAAAATGCTTTGGTTCGGCTTCAGTGTAGTGCATGATTTTCATTCAGTACTCCTTAGTATGATTTAAAATTAGGTTCTTCTCCAATTTAGTTGGAGAAGAGGGTCCCAGGATTCAAGGGGTCCAGGGGTTAAGTGTTTGCTTTCAAACGCTTTTATCTTCGTTTCGAATATCCTTTCAACTTCAGCAAAACTTTTAATGCATAGATATTTTAAAGTATTTCACTCGAACCCTTGAATCCTCGAACCCTTGGATCCTTAGGATCACTCCAACTCTTTTGGAGATGATCCTAAAATTATTTATAAAATCGTAATACGATTTTATAATCCGGTCAATTGTAAATTGGATGACGGTTCAGATTGGGGTTAATTGTTAGTTGCACAATTTAAGCGTTACTATTGACTTAATAATCGATTTAGGTTGGGATACAATTTGGAATTTGTTGGTATGTTGGCTTATAAATAGGGCGAAAGAAGCAAGAATGGAAATCGGCTCAGAAAAATGGAAGCGGCTGATCATTGATGGTGCCGGACATTTTGGTGTGCACATAAACCGGGATCAGGCACAGCAATTAGCCCTTCACGCGGCTTTAATGTTGAAATGGAACCGTACAACTAACCTTACCGCCATTACAGACTCAATGGAGGTGGCGGTAAAACACTTTCTTGATTCCATTATCACGGGACCTCTGATATCGCCGGGGACTGCAGTGCTGGACATCGGATCAGGCGCCGGTTTTCCTGGAATTCCGCTGAAAATCGTGATACCGTCGCTGCAGGTTACGCTGATAGATGCTTCCCGTAAAAAGATCAGTTTTTTAAAACATGCGATCCGAACCTTAAATCTTGAAAACATTGAAGCCCGTCATATAAGGGCCGAAGATTTTGCTAAAAAACCTGCTGCTGCAAACTGTTTTGATGTCATTACAAGTCGTGCGCTGTCGTCAATTAAAGATTTTGTGTTAATGGCAGCTCCCCTGCTGGCAAAAGACGGGGCTATTATCGCCTTAAAAGGTCCTGATTTGCAGCAGGAGATCGAAGATCTTCAGCTGCAGACCGATGCCCATACCGGATTGCTGAGAATCGGGGATGTTCAATATTCTTTGAAGGTGGAGACATTCACACTTCCGTATCTTGAATCACAACGGTCTATTATTATTTTGAAAAAGGTTTACTTTTGATACAGGAGGGTCTTATGAAAACTTCTTTTTCTTATCGCTCGGTGATGCGTCTAACATGCCTGGGGATGGCGTTGCTTGCTCTGTTTTGGATTGCCCCTTCAAAAGCTGATAGCCAGACCACCCGCGCCGTTCAGGTGACACCCGACAAGGAAAAACGCTCCTTGATTCGGTCTGTGGACGGTTATGCTTTTCTTTCTGAGGATATGACCCTGGCTGAAACACGAGCGACTGCCTTTGCCAATGCCAAACGGCAAGCTGTTGAAATGGTACGCACGTATATCAAATCCAAGACCAAGGTTGAAGATTTTGTGCTCAAATCCGACAAGATCACCGCTTCCGCCGAAGGCGCTGTGACGATACTGGAACAGAAAGACCATGGCGTTGAAGACAATACGCGCTATCACGTCTGGATCAAGGCGGAGGTCGAATACGATCTGAAAGCAAAAGGGCAGGGGGCTGAGGAACATGCGCTGGATGCGGACGCCCCCTTGACGGTTAAAGTGTGGACGTCCAAAAAGCAATACAAAGACGGTGACAATATCAACATAGTTGTCCAGGGGAATCGTAATTTTTACGCCCGGATCGTAAACATTTCCTCGGATGGTACGATTATTCAGCTTTTGCCCAATGCATATCGAAAAATCAACTTTTTTGAAGCCGGCAAAATTTACAAAATTCCGGACCAGGGAGATCTTTTTACACTGACGGTCAGCGCCCCCTATGGTGAAGATCAGATTGTCGTCTATGCCAGCCAGGTTCCCCTGGGAAGAGTAGATATGGAGGAGATCGGCCAGGGATTATCCCGCTACAAGGGGACGCGCTCGGCATTTGCCGCAAAGACCCGCGGCATCGCCGTAGTGGGCGGTGCTGCGGATACTGAATCGGGAGCTGAATTTTATGAGGCTGCCTGGAAATTCAGAACCGGAAGATAGTATTTAGTAATCAAACTTTTTTTCATTGCCACTAAGGCACCAAGGCACAAAGAAAAAATGATAAATATATCCTTTGTGCCTTTGTGACTTGGTGGCAAATGTTTTTTTTGGTTTAGGTTTATCCGGGGTTGGGTTGCAAGGCAAACTATGTATGGACATGCACAGATCCTTCTGATATCTACCTGCAAAAACAGCTAACCTACGTAAAAAGGAGAGAAATAATGACAAGTAATGCCCAGCAGCAGATTGATTTTACGGTGAATCGCGATAATCTATACAGAGAGGAATCTTTTACTGACATCAAAGTTGCTGCAATCCGGCGACTTGTACCTGTTAAGCCCGATGGGTCGGATGATGAAAGCCGTGCTACCATGTTTATGGCACAGACACAGATCATGACGCCCGGAGGACCTTTTGTTCTACAAGCTATGCTGAATGCTAAAACAATTGAAGAAGCCATGGATGAGTTCCCGGCGGCAATGCAAGTACAAATGAATAAAATGATTGCCGCGGCTGAACAACAACAGGAAAAACAAGATTCGCAGATTATAACATAGGATAAAATACATGAAAACATCAGCAGCTATTATCACATTTGCTCAAAGCGAAAAGGTTAAATCAGGTATCATCTGGGTTACTCAGACACTTGAGTTATTGACGGGTCTTTCACTTGCAGAACAGTATGGCGCGGAAAGAATAATTAAAATGCTTACTGATATGATCTCTCATGAGATCCGTGTTGCCAAGAACCTGACCAAAGAGGCCTTGTGGGATGATGTTGCCAAACATCTTGACATGGCTCAAGTCATGATCAATTCTCAAATGGCACCGGAGGCCGGATTTCATCTGACTCAGGCACTCACTCAGGTAACCAGCATGGCTCAGCGTTCAATGACTGTCTTAAAGGATGAAGGACTGCTTTAAAGAGATTATGCAAAAGTCCGCCACTACAAACCCTTCTTTTTATCCGGATCAGCCGCAGGTGGCGGTGGGGGCGATTGTATTTAAGGACGACAAAGTCTTGCTGGTTCTAAGGGCCAATCCCCCGGCAGAAAAACAGTGGGCCATTCCCGGCGGCAGAGTGGAACTGGGAGAGACCCTCCAGAAAGCCGCGGAGAGGGAGATTAAAGAAGAGACCGGCATTATTATCCGAGCCCGTGAACCTGTTTTCACATTTGATGTTATTGATCGCGATGATGCGGAACGTGTGCGGTTCCATTATGTAATTGTCGATCTGGCGGCTGATTATATTAGCGGTGAACCACAACCGGGCGATGATGCCTTAGGCGCCCGCTGGATTTCCCCCGAAAAGTTGAATACGCTGCCGGTGAGCCCAACGACTTTGAAACTATTAAGGCAGCACTACAATTTCGGGACATAAACCCTGTTGGCGTTTTCTTTGCGCATTTCTGTGATGCCGGCCCACAGTGGAATCGCCGGAATCAAAACACCTAAGACTGCAGTTCCGTACCAACGGGCAAACGTATAGGCATAACCGCTGATGGTGATGCCAATGGAACCTCCAAGATAGTAGAACAGCACATATAAAGAGTTTGCACGGCCCCGGCTGGCGGTCAATTTGCGGTTGAGAGATCCTGCGGCGGCGTGTATGGTGAAAAAACCTGAAGAATGTAAATAGTACTGAAAGCTGCGGCTACGAGACAAAATACCACGGCCTGAAGGCTTAATCCTGTTACGCCCGGGCGTTTAGGGGTTGGTTTAAATAAGTTCAAGGTACGATTAATCTGGATTCTTCTTTTTGTTGCATTTTCTTTAAATTTTCCAG
>JACNIG010000253.1 GCA_014383215.1 Candidatus Desulfatibia vada
GTATTATCTGTCAGCGGAATGGATGATCTTTTTTTAAAGCGTGTGCTGTTTGAGTGTATTAGGGATCCGTTAGAAAGAACAGACGGATGCCGCAATTGTTTCATAGCAAACGATTGCCCATCGTAAAGCAAACCTGTTGTTTTTTTGTGAGAAAAGCCTCTGTTCTTTCTTTACGAGCCCTTATACACGAGTTCACACGGTTTAAAAAAAGATTTTCCATGAAGCGACCATAAGAGAAAACTCCCCGACTCTTTATATATTTAAAGCAGCGCAGCCGCGTTTCATAAAATCGGAAAACGATTTTATTTCCCAAAGGGAAGTCCTTTAAAGAATCCTTTAAGCTGTTCTTCCAAAGATTTGGATTCACCTTTCTGCTTATCGCCGCCCAAAAGTCTTTCCTGCAATTTTGGAAGCTCTTTTTCGATCTGTTGTTTTAAAAGTCCTTCCAGATCGGGACGAAACTCCGGCGAAGAAAAACTTCCGCTAATCAGTACAGGCACCACGATACCGGAGCGTTCTTTGGTATCCCCCTGCCCTTTGAGTGTACCAACAAACTTGGGCTCGACCCTAAAATCAAGGGCCTCTGTGACCAGGTCGGCTTTCCCGGCCGCCGACACTCGCAGCAGGGGTGACAGAAGCCTGGTGTTGGATGTTTCGGTCAGCCCGCGTTTAATAGTAAACGGAACGTGGAATTCGGCAAAATCCGTTTTGGGCTTTTCAGTACCTTGCTCGACCTGGCCAAAGGTGGCTTTAATATTGCGAACCATTCCCGCCAAATCGATCCCCTTAACAGCGCCGTCACGAAACAGCAAATCTCCGTTACCGCTGATGGTCTTTTTAATCGTTGCGGGCGCATCCCCTGACAGGGCCATGTTTATCTCAGCCTTTAAAGTCCCTTCCAGAAAGTCCTTCTTGAGGACATCATTGAGCAAGGGACCGGCCTGGATTCCCTTGGCATCTATATTAAATTTGGCCTTGGGAGTATTCTTCTTTACGTTCAACGATGCTTTACCCGCAACACCACCCTGATATAATGCCATGCTGAAGGGAGCCAGATTAAAGATGCCGTTTTTTCCGGTAATTTTGAGACGAACATCATCCATTTTGGCGTTCTTGATTTTAAGTTTCCCAATTTTGACAGCCCCGTTTATGACCAGCCGCCGCAAGGGCGCGTAGTCGATCTTTTTTTTGTCAGGCTTTGCTGCTTTGACTTTTGGCTGATTTCCCGATACTTTGGCTTTTGAAGCACTTTTTGAGGTTTTGTCCTTTGGTGCGCTTTCTGCCGCTTTAGTCTCGGGGTCGCTTCCCGGGGTTTTGACCTCGGAAACGTTTTCTGCAGGTTTCTTTGCACCTGGCGGCGGCAGATATTTATCCAGATCGATTTTGTCAAGATCGACATCAAAGGTCACATTCGGCTTGGAAAATTCTTTAACGCTGACGAATAACTTCAGCTTGGATGCATCGAAATCCACAACACCGTCCGACACCGATATACGCTGATTATCTCCCTCAAGCCTGGCTTTGAAAGCCATGCTATTCAGGGCCTTGGGATCAGAAGTTTTCACCGGAAGGGGTTGCCCCAGGGCAGCCAGCAGTTTACGGGGCGAAAATGGGGATACCAGCACGTCAAGCTGGAACCGTGGTTTGGCAACAGGATCGATAATCCGTCCCTTCAGGCTGGCTTCCAGTTGCTCCAGCGCTTTGAAGGCAATATCCAGGGGTATTTCCCCTTTACCAAGGTCTTTCCCCAAAGGTCCCAAACTGCCTTGAAGGGACAGAGGCATGTCATCCAGCCGTGCGGTGAAAAAAAGCTTAAACGGACGTTCCAGGGAAACATCTTGAAGCTTAAGGTTAACATCTAAAATCTCTCTGCGCCGGCCTTTGATATGATCAATCCAAAGAACAGACCCTTGGGTGACTGCAAAATCTCCCACTACAATAGACTTGAGTTGGAGTCCTTTTCCGGACTTGTTTGCGGATGATTTTGACTTCTCCGGCGGAGTCCCCTCCCCGGACTTGTTTGCAGGTGGCTGGGACTTTGCCGGTAAAATTTCGGATTTGATCGCACCCGGACTTTTTTTGGCAAAAATCCAGTTGGCCCGGCCGTCTTTACTCTTTTCCAATACAATGCGAGCCCCTTTTAGCAGAAAACGCTTTACCTTGATATCCTTGAACAGTAGAGGCAAAAGCTTTACGCGCACCTCAAAGGAATTCACGGTCACAAAATCCTTTTCATCGAACCCCGGCAGGCTCCCCAACTTGAGGTCGGAAAATGACACTCCCGCCCAGGGGAATAAGGAAAGACGCAGATCATCCCCCACGGAAAACGTGCGGCCGGTAGCATCGGCAACCCGCTGTTCAATCTGCGGCTTGTATTTTTTAACGTTTACAAACCTAGGTATGATAAGAAGGGCCGCAACTATTACCACAATCAGGCAGCCGCCGATTATCGTTATCCATTTTAACATTCGCTTCATGTGTCACCCCCTAACTTGCACCCTAATTGAGCGCAAACAAAACCGCTAAAAATATCAAGAAAGCTCACTACTTGTATTTTAAATTATGTTTGCTGACCTCTGCAAGGAATCTTTTCAATAAGAATCGATTTGCCGCCTTCCTTAATATCCTCACAAGTCACGTTTCCGAAAGACAAAGGGATGGGGTGCAACGCGCACCAGATCATGCCTTTCATAAGGCAGGGTTTCATGGGACCCTATTACTAATAATCCGGAAGGGGCAAGGCTTTCCAGCACATTGCCAAGAGCATTTTTCTTCAACCGGTCTTCATAGTAGGTAAGTACATTGTTTCTCAAAAATATGACATCGAAATTCGAGCCGGGAGGATCTAAAAGCAGGTAATGTATTTTAAAGACTACGTCTTTGGCAAGCGCAGTTTTGATTGCATATTGATTTTTACTTCTTTGCCGATGAAAATATTTTGATATAAGCTCTTTTTTTACTTCTTTAAGGCTGCCGGCGGAGTAGACTCCGGCCCGGGCCCTCTCCAGGTAGACAGGATTAATGTCGGTAGCCAGCACTTCAAGCTTTGGAAGATTATCATAGCTTTTTTTCAGGCCTTCCCAGACAATCTTGAAGCTATAGACCTCATCTCCGCAGGCACAGCCGGCAGACCAGACTTTAACTTTTCCTGTCCGGAATTCAAGAAGCTCAGGAAGTAACTTTTTTTCAAGGGTGTGCCAAAATTTGCGATCTCGAAAAAAACGGCTGATAGAAACAGTCATCAGCAGTTCACACTCTTGCCGGGTCTTGTGGCTTTGGTCGAGTTTAGCCAGATAAGCATCCATATTCCGGCATCCCAGTTGATGCATGTGCCGGTTTATGCGCTTTTTAACACCTTTCCTGACCTTGCGGTAACCCGACCATGAATACTGGAAATGATTAAGCAGTTGACGAAATTGTTGATCATCCATTTTAAAGGCTAAAAATCTTCCATATCGAACTCCTTAAAATCGAACCAGTAACCGGTTTTACTTATATAATCGAGTTCGGCCTGAACAGCATTGATGTGCGCATCTTCAATTTCAAGAAAACGGGCAAACATTTGCCGGCTCTCACCGGGCATTTCATCAACCATTTTTTGATAAAAATTGCTGGTTTCAACTTCGACTTTTAAAGCCTTGCTCAGCATCTGCTTCTCATCTTTGAGGTCGTCCCGTGCCATCCTTTCTTCCAGCCTAGCGACTTCTTTTAAGATGGTTTCGCGCGAGGGAATTATGGACTCCAGTTTTTCAACCTTTAATTTGCCCGTCTCCTGCCATATTTCGAGTCTGCTCTTGAGGTAATCCACATGGCGCTGCTCATCATCTCCCAGCGCCTGAAAGATGCGCCGGCCGACCGGATCATAAGCCTTTGCGGCTGACTCCACATAAAGGTCCCTGATTCTTATTTCATATTCAATGGCTGTTTTAATGGCCTCTTCGAGTGTCATCTGGCCTCCTATTTAGACAAGTCAGTTAAATACTTCAAAACGGCTACTCCATTTTGCGAATGCGCACTTCGACATCCTTGCTGTTTTTCATTAAATCGACCAAGCGGGAGGTGTCGGTACTGCCATAGTGATACGGGTAAAGGATTGCGGGTTTGAACGCCTTGGCGGCATCGGCCACCATCTCCGGAGTCATCGTGTACGGCAGGTTCATGGGTAAAAAGGCTACATCGATATTTTTCAACTGTTTCATCTCCGGTGTATTTTCCGTGTCACCGGCAACGTAAACCCTTTTGTCTCCGAATCTGACGACGTATCCGTTACCGATGCCCTTAGGATGAAAAGGTTGACCGGCGCTGCGCATATGAACAAGATTATAGGCTGGAACAGCTTCTATTTCAAGCCCCTCAACGCTCTTGATATCTCCATTTTTCATGATTACGCCGCCTTTGACACTCTTTGCGCAAGTTTCAGTTACAACCGGCACGGTTCCACTTTTGCGCAATGCGTTCACGGCATCTACATCAAAATGGTCACGATGCTCATGCGTTATAAGGATCAGATCGGCTGGCGGCATCTGCGAATAATCAGCCAACTTGCTCCAGGGATCAACATGGATGACCTTTCCTCCAAAGTTAAACATCAGTGTCCCATGACCGATAAACGTTATCGTAAGATCACCGGCTGATGTTGCGATACTATCGGTCTCAAAAGTATCCTGCGCAGCCGCAGAAAACGTAACGCCAAATACCAAAACCATCGCCCCCAATAAATATTTTTTCATATCAGACCTCCTTATTTGCGGCCTTTTATAAATTAAACTTGAATTCGGTAAAAACAAACTCTAAATTGATTATCAGACTATCAATTTCCGGATAGATTGTAAAGCTGCAACCAGACAGGACTGATCAATTCGGCTTATTAGTGCCATCCAGGGAGAGCAACCAATGAATACTGAGCGGTTTGAGTTTTTGAAAAAAGATTATGTTCAGGGATTTCCGGCGGACTGCGGATTTGAAGTCAACATGGTGGATTACGGGTATTTTGAGTCCCGCCTGAAAATCGACCCCAAACACAGCCAGCAGGACGGATTCGTACATGCCGGGGTGATCGCCACGATGGCGGATCATACCGGCGGCTATGCCGCTTACACCACTGTCTCTGAAAATGAACGCATCTTAACCATAGAATTCAAAATTAACTACTTCAAGCCCGCCATGGGTGAATTTTTGGTCTGCCGCTCAAAAGTCATCAACAACGGCAAAACCATCAAAGTCTCAGAATCTGAAGTGTTCTCTATATCCGCGGGTCAAGAAAAGCTGGTCTCCAAAGCAATGGTCACCTTAATCGCCGTATCGGCTGATAGCATAAAAACGACCTGAATAGATCTCCGGTTAAAGAGTTAAAGGGTATATATTTATCGCTAGCAGTAGCCGCCGCCGAATCCGCGATCCATTCCGGAGCGGTATCCTCTACCGGCATCCGGATTGATTTTACGAACCTGGATCATGTGATCAAGGTGTTTCTGGTCCAGTTTTTCTTCCAGTTTCGATATGTCCATCTGAAGCTTTGCCGCTTTTTTTGCATCCGGATCCTGCTTGGCAAGTTCGTTCCGCAGTTCAAGCTCCTTGTCATAAAGGTCCTGTCTTAGGTTCTCGGTGGCTTTCAGGTAGTCGGAACGGGCTTTGTCCAGTTTTTCAATGTCAACATCGCTCAAATCGTCCATCATGTGGCCGTATCCGGATCCGCCCCAACCTTCGTGGTGATAATCTGGACCATAATGACCCCGTCCATGATGACCGTAGCCCATTCCCCAGCCTGCAAAAGCGTATGCTCCAAATCCAATGATGGCCATGACAGCTAAGACCATAAGTAACTTTCTGGGAATATTTGTCTTCATTATTTTACCTCCATTTTCAAGGCGATCCTATGGTATGATAAACCATTCCATTGCAGGAATAACCAGATACCCGGTTAGAAAAAGAGATGCTACGATTACTGCAGCAAATGAAGCCGAAGCTATAAGCAATGTTTCTATATTAGTTGTTTCCATTTTTCGTTTCCTCCTATCAATTTATTTTATTTGTTGCCTGTTGGCCTGTTAACTTACCATGCAAAGCGCGTGCCATCAGTACCACATAGTGGTTTTTTGGTGGATAACAAGCTGAAAAGACAAAAAAATAAAATGGTCTGATATTTTAAGATGTAAGCAGAAGTGGATACTAAGTAACCATGATGGAAGGTAAAGTGGATACTAAATACCCATGATGGAAGGATATATTGTAAGTTTTTGGGTTACTTTAAGAAAAATAATTCAATAAAGGTTCCCAAAATATAGCAGCGAAATCCTAAATATAAAAATGCAGATATCCAAAGCAGCAGATATCTAATGGTTCCAAAATCTTGTGATACTATTTACATATCCAATGCGAAATGAAAATCAGCAATCCCTTTTTACCCTCTATTACCTCCAAAAATTTGACAGTCTGGCCATCCCCAGATCATCAAACATGAATTTACCAGATTTCGGATATTAATCAACTACCTTTGTGGCTATAAATCTATGACATAAAGAATCATTCGGTCTGGGGCTCATTGCAGGTTGAATAATTCAGTGAACTGGAATAATGTAAGATGAACTGAATATAAATTCCGATACACATAAAAGGGCAGCACCGAAATGACAAGCGATAATTTCAAAGATCAATGCTCAGACATGACTAAAGAGTTCAACATCCAGATCCCTTGCAGGCTTGCTGAAAGAGTTGAAGCTTATGCAAAAGAAAACAATGCTGATATTGCCGGAGTGGTGATCGAGGCACTGGATACTTTTTTGAGGGATCAAAAAAACAAATAGTGTTTATTTTGTTTTTGGTCAGGAAAAATAGCGATAAATTTTTCTTCAATTGGGGTTTAAAATGCGGTTTTCCCTTTTTTCTTGATCGCCTCTTCACGCTGCCGGGCTACTTGTTCTTCTTTGGACAGCATTGCTTCAATGTTAGGAGTAAAATATATTGCGGTATGGTATTCAGGGTCACCGTAGCGGTCTTTAAGAATGGATATGATTAAAAATGATTTGTTCTTTTCCCAGTATAAAGACCTGCCTTCCTCTTGCTCCCAGTTGATGGTTTTCGGCTCCCCATGTTTTGTCCGGATGGTATCAATAATAAATGCCCCCTCTTTTTTTGACGCTATTTTAAACAGCAAGGGTTTTTGGGTGTAGTTTGAAAAAATCAGTTCAACATATTTAAAAGGCACTTTTTTTCTTTGGGCGTACCGGTACATTAATTTTATAAGATTATGTTCTACTCTTTCCCCGGGAGGAGAATTTAATCGTTTATTGAGTTGGTCCAATTCTTTGAAATATTGCCGTATAAATCCTTTGTAGTTGCTGTCCAGGTCAAGGGGGCTGCGCCCTTCGATAGCATCGGAGCCCAGTTTTTCTATCAGTTCGTCCCTGATGTTGTCCGTCAACTCCGAATCGACGCCAAGATCAAAAAAAGTGAAACCTTCCTGACTCTTGAGAACCGGAGCAGATTTGGAATTTACGGTTGTATCATCATTACCGGCAAAGATAATAACAACAGCTACAATGATGCCTAAAACGAAAAAGATCCCTGCAGAAACCTGAATTTTCTTGTTCTTTAGTACCGACATAAAAGAACCTCTCGGCAGCACGTCCTTTGTTTTGCATTTTATCGTCCTCCATAATATTGAAGTTTGGAGCAATAATGTCAAGAGGGTAATTAGAATGCCTCTTATCAAGCGGCGTAGCCGCGCTTTATAAAATCGCGAAGCGATTTTATAACTTGATTAAATTTGAATCTTGGTCTTAAGTGAAAGATAAACACTATTATATCTCACCGTTGATAGAGATACGCCCATGAAACGTACATTTTTCACAAGCATTATTTTACTTGTTTGTATCGCTTTTTTCCTTTCCGCTCGGGGAGTTGCTCAAAATAATAAGGATGTTGTTACAGGCCGGATTGCAAAAAAGCTGACCCTTGACCAGGCCGCCATGTGCGAGGAGATCAAAGAATATACCCCCTATAATTCAGCAGTTGTTTTTTCAATCACAATCGGACAAGTATCTTGCTTTACCTCATTTGACCCCGTATCTGAAAAAACATTTATATACCACAAATGGTATCACCGGGATAAACCCAGTACCAAAAAAACATTGACCCTTAATCCGCCTCGCTGGTCAACATATAGCAGTATCCTGCTTCGAGAAACGGATAAAGGACCCTGGCGGGTGGAGATTAGCGATCAAAACGGAAATTTGTTTCGAATTTTAAGGTTTAGCATCACGGATTAATAAACAATGGATATGCTTTTTTCCTCTTTGGCAACCATGCACTTGCAGGATATAGTTGACATCCTGCTGCTGAGTTATATTCTGTTTCGGCTTTACGTGCTTTTCAGAGGAACCTATGTCTTACGGGTGATAGCCGGCCTTGTGATTCTCTGGTTCTTTCAGCGCATCGCTGTGTTTTTGGGACTGATTTTAACCAGTTATGCCCTGCAGGGAATTACGGCGGTTGCCGCGCTTATTATCATCATTGTTTTCAGAAATGAAATCCGCAGCGTCCTGCAGGCTAAAAATTTGAGAGCCATTCTATGGAGTTTCCCCCATAAAACCGTTCGCACGCCCATAGAAGTCATCACAGAAAGTATTCAGGCCCTATCGCGCCAACAAATCGGCGCTTTGATGGTCTTTCCTGCCACAGAGGACCTGCAGGACTTTGTCCAAAGCGGCATCCAGTGGAACGGATTGCTCTCCAAAGAAATGATTGCAAGTATCTTCTGGCATGATAATCCTGTTCATGACGGCGCCGCCATAATCCAGGGGGATCGGATTACCGAAGTCGGGGTTGTCCTGCCTTTATCATACCGCAACGACCTGCCTTCACATTACGGCACGCGCCACCGGGCGGCCCTCGGATTGGCTGAGGCTACCGACGCTTTGATTATAGTCGTATCCGAAGAAACCGGAAAAGTTGTGGCGGCTAAAGATTCCAATATCATCGACATTGAAACTGACGGTGAGCTTGTTAAAACATTACGGAAACATGCCGGCTTATCCGAAGAAGATCAAGATTACTTAAGAAAAGAAAAGCTCGAGATCGGCATCGCCGCTTTTGTTTCTGTTATCTTAATAACAGCCGTGTGGTTCAGTTTTTCAAGGGGTCTGGATACCCTGATGACACTTGAAATACCAGTGCAATACACTAAAAGCGATCCCAAGATCGAAATAGTTGAAACATCCGTTAATTCCGTCAGTCTTCAATTAGGAGGGTCAAGTGCCCTGCTAAAATCGATTCGACCGGAACAGGTTCAGGTACGGCTGGATTTGGACAAAGCTGTTGCCGGCCGCAATACATTTTCCATCACCCGGGAAAACATTACCCTGCCGCCGGGCATCTTTCTAAAAAAGGTCAGCCCGTCGGTGGTTGAGGCGACCCTGGAGGTCACTATCAAAAAAGAATTGCCCCTGCAAGTAGACTGGGTTGGCACATTGCCGGAACATTTGATCCTTTCCGCAATTAAGCTTGACCCCGAAACAATCGAAGTCATCGGCGGCAATCGAATTTTGGAAAACATCTCCACCATCTATACGGCCAAGATACCGCTTGATAACCTGCAACAATCCGGCAGCATGATGATTACCCCGGTCCTCAATCCCGCATCCTTAAAAATTTCATCAGAATCAAAAGACAAGATTATTGTTTCGTATGTGATTCAACCAAGAGCTCAGTAAATATAAGCGTTCAAAGGTTCAGAGTTCCCCGTTCAGGGTTACCTAAAACCTCTGAACCCTTATATAATAATTAATAATCAATCGTTAACCATTATTTCCTGAACCCTGAACCTCTGAACCCTGAACGGCTAACAATAAATCCCCTTGACATATCCGATGGATAGCATTATATTCCAACAAAACGATATGGAGGATCACATGAAAGAGTTCTTAAAAGTCATGAAGGCAGCTTCCGATCCCAGCCGGGTCAAAATCTTGAAGACGCTGCAAAAAAAAGTCATGTGCGTATGCGAGATCCAGACAGTTTTGGGGACGGCCCAGTCGACTGCCAGCAAACACCTGAAAATTTTGGAAGAAGCCGGGTTGGTTACTTCTCATAAAGATGGACTGTGGGTCAACTACAGGCTCACAGATGGCCATCAGAGCCCTTATGCTGCCAACCTGATCGGAAACATGAGACATTGGTTAGATGAAGAACCTGAAATTGCCGAAATATTACAGAGCCTGCCGCAGATCGACCGTCATACGATCATTGGCAAAAATTAATTTTTTTTTGGGGCATTATATATCTATAAATCGCGATATATAGTAATCAGTTTTCAAAATCCTTTAGCTCTGCGTGGGGGGGTTTTGGAAAAGGAGGGTAAAATAAATGGGAAACACAGTTTCGCTCGCAGATCAAAACAAACCTTTCAAAGTCGCCATTGGTACAAAGGAGAAGATACCTGAACCGAGTCAAGTTGATTGGAATAATATCTGGAAACCCTTGAGTGTCATTACCGGGCTCTTCCTGGTCTTCTTCTTTTTGCCACTGGATAGTCCACGTTTTACAGGGGCGGTGATCGAGTCTTTGGCTCTGACCAAATGGTACGCCCAAGAACACGTAATTCTCTGCCTGATACCGGCCTTTTTCATCGCCGGCGCCATTGCCTGTTTCGTATCTCAGGCTGCGGTGATGAAATATCTGGGGGCTGGAGCCAAGAAAGTGCTGGCGTATGGGGTGGCCTCGGTATCCGGTTCCATTCTGGCGGTCTGTTCCTGTACAGTGCTGCCGCTTTTTGCAAGTATCTGGAAAAGGGGTGCAGGGCTTGGACCAGCCATTGCCTTTCTCTATTCCGGTCCGGCCATCAATGTACTGGCCATTGTGCTGACGGCTCGGGTGCTAGGATTTGGTATTGGTATGGCCCGGGCGGTAGGGGCGATAATCTTTAGCATCGTCATCGGCTTGATCATGCATTTTCTGTTCAGAGAAGAGGAAGAAGCCAAGGCGCAGGCAGCGCAGCATATGCCCGAGCCCGAGGTGGAACGGCCTTTGTGGCAGAATGTGATCTATTTTGCCGTTATGGTATTTATTCTTATTTTTGCCACCTGGGGGAAACCGGCAGAGTCAACCGGCTTGTGGAGTGCGATCTACAGTATAAAATGGCTTATGACCGGTATTTTTGCGGCGATTCTCGGCGTTCTCCTTATCGTCTGGTTCAAAGTTAAAGCCTTTAAAGTTATACTGGCCGGAGGAGCGGTTCTGGTGCTGGCGCTTCTACTCCCCCATGAACCCCTGGTTGCCTTTTCCACGGGAATCATCGGATTGGTGTGGCTGATTACTACCACACGGGGAGAGACTGAAACTTGGTTTCTTTCTTCCTGGGATTTTACCAAACAAATCATGCCGCTACTATTTGCCGGGGTCCTTGTAGCGGGTCTTCTTTTGGGACGACCAGGATCTGAGGGACTGATCTCATCAAAATGGGTGAGCAGCCTGGTGGGTGGAAATTCACTTGGGGCAAACCTGTTTGCCTCTGTTGCCGGCGCCTTCATGTACTTTGCCACACTCACGGAAGTACCGATTTTGCAAGGGTTGATCGGTTCCGGCATGGGGCAGGGACCGGCTTTGGCCCTTTTGCTTGCAGGGCCTGCCCTTAGCCTGCCGAACATGCTGGTAATCCGGAGTGTCCTGGGTACCAAAAAGACAGTTGCATATATTACGCTGGTGGTCATCATGGCCACCATTTCCGGGATGATCTTCGGGCACTATTTTAGCCACAACATTTAATGAAAAAGAATTAAACCATGTCTGCAAATGACGTAACCCAGATAAGGGTCGGCAAACACACTTCCGGAATCATTGGTTTGAAGGCGGTACTGGAAGCGGTGTCGAACGAGTGTAAAGAAATGTCCGACGATGAAATCAAGGCCGAGCTGTTAAAACAATTATCTCAAAAAAACTACATCAGCAACAACGCCAAGGACGTCTACGGTCAGGCATTTATAAGAGAGTATAAGAAGTTTGTCGGGGAGCCGTTTGAAGATAATGACAGTGGAGGATTGGAGATCAAAGTCTTAGGCCCTGGCTGTCCTCGATGCGAAAAACTCGAACAGGATCTCATGATGGTGATGGCTGAACTTAATATTGTCGCCGGGCTTGAACATGTTCGGGATATATCAGAAATCGGGAGTTACGGTGTCATGGGTACACCAGGCCTGATTATCAACGGTGTGGTAAAGGCGGTAGGGTCCGCTCCGCCGAAAAACAGGCTCAAAGAATGGCTATTGGAGGCAGCAAAACGTTAAACACGATAAGTTTTAAAAATTAAATAAGCAGCTGCTCAACAAGTCATCCATTTAACTATTTGACGAAACCAAAAAGGAGAAAAACATGGATATTAAAGTACTGGGACCGGGTTGCCCAAAATGTCAACAGACCGAAAAACACGTAAAAGAAGCAGTTGCTGAAACCGGCGTGGATGCCACGGTTGAAAAAGTAACTGATGTCATGGAAATCGCCGGCTATGGTGTTTTCGGCACCCCCTCGGTGGTCATCGACGGCGAAGTCAAAAGCGTCGGCAAGATTCCGAGTAAAGAAGAAATCAAGACCTGGATTGAAAAATAGCAGACAAAATAAAAAAAGGAGGGGATGAAAATGTCTGAAGAATGTTGTACGCCTGGAGAAAATATCATGATCCTGGCCTGCTCGGGCGGTTCGAATGTCGGTCAACTGAGTAACCAGGCGGCAATTGAACTGACACAGGAAGGATTCGGCAAGATGTTTTGCCTGGCCGGCATCGGCGGTAATTTGGGTGGATTTGTTCAATCTGCCAAGGATGTTCCTGGCATGGTAGCCATTGACGGCTGTGAGGTGGGCTGTGCCAAAGCGATCCTGGAGCATGCCGAAATCCCGACAAAAAATTACCTGGTGCTGACGGAACTCGGTATTGAAAAGAATAAAGATTTTAATTTGAAGGCTGATGATATCCAGAAAGTTAAAGCGGCCGTAAAGTCTGTTTGTGAGTAAGAAACCTTTGAAAATGATATTGATACAAACAATTACGGTTCACGCTGTTGATGAGGAGTCGATTTGGTGAAAAAACTACGATTATGGATTTGTCTTCCACTTTTGATAGGTTTGTTTTTATTCATACCGATTTTAGGAGTTGTTCAGGCAGATGAATTTAAAGATTTGCCGGTCAAGGGCATGGTGACCATGCTCGATCTTGGGGCCAAAAAATGCATCCCCTGCAAGATGATGGCGCCGATCATGGAGAAGATGGAACGGAAATATGAGGGCAAGGCTGCCGTTGTTTTCATCGATGTCTGGGAACACCGCGAACAGGCTGCCCGCTTTCGTATTCGTGCCATCCCGACGCAGATATTTTTTAATGCTGACGGCAAGGAAGTCTATCGACATTCAGGCTTTATGAGCGAAAAAGCCATCGTCTATGTAATGGAAAAACTTGGGGTAAAGCCCTAAGCAAACAAATCCTCAACCTGTTTTAAGGAACTCATATATGCTGGATACATTTTTGATCACCATCAATGAATGGATTGCCGGTGGCACTGCCATTGCCGCTCTGGGTTGTTTTATATGGGGCATGGTCAGCGTGCTGTTCAGTCCGTGCCATCTGGCATCGATTCCGCTGATCATTGCCTATGTGGGCGGTCAGCAGCGGGCATTGAGCCCTAAACAGGCAAGTTCTTATGCGGTCCTGTTTACACTGGGGCTGTTTATCACCATCGCTGTCATCGGCATTGTTTGCGCATTGCTGGGCCGGATGCTTGGGGACGTGGGGAATTACTGGCAGATTTTAATCGGACTGGTTTTGGTCTGGGTGGCCCTGGGAATGCTGGGCGTTGAGAAATGCAGCATGTCCGGAAGCTTGCTGTATCGTCTGAACTTAAAGGGGCTGTTCGGGGCGTTTGCCCTGGGCCTGGCTTACGGTGTTCTTTCAGGTTCCTGTACCTTCGGATTTATCGCCCCGATTCTGGCGATTATTACGGTCCAGCAAAAAATAGCAGCCGGAATTCTTTTTATTGTGTTGTTCGCCGTGGGTCACTGCCTGCCGATCATGATTGCCGGCAGTTCCACCGCCACGGTCAGGCGCCTGCTGGAAAACAGTGCCTGGCAAGGCGCCGGAAACTGGTTCCGTAAGGGCGCCGGTATGGTGATCTGCCTTTTAGGGATTTATTTTGTTGTATATCCATTTGTGGGGATATGAATTTATCAGAAGAGTAGATATTAAATGAATTTGAGAAAAGTACAGATAGAACTGGACGTTTCAGATGTCCAGCAGGTATTGGCCATTGCCCTGGATGAGGATAAAGAAAAGGCCCTTGAATATATCAAGGGCAGTCTCGCTAAGCAGATCGAAAAAGTCTTGCAGCCTCATTGAGTGCCGGTTTTCGAGGTCAGTTACGGCCCCGGGCAGTCCGATCGATTTTATACCTAATTGTTTCATGAAATTCGATGAGAATCTTTAAACTATTTCATATACAGCTTTCCGAGTTTTTGGTCGATTTTATTTCAGACAGGGGCGGTGTCATGTCTGTCTTCAACGGAACGACCGTCGTCGGCTGATGAAGAGGTGTTAAAGGACCGATCGGTCGGATCGGCACACCGGTCAACAACCGGGAATATGTTTTCTTTGAAGCAAATGGAATCGAGCTTTACATTGAAAAAGAACTCGTCGATAAAGTTTCTGAAAACGACTGGCGAATCAACGTGTTAATGGGCGATTATGGGGTTCGTTCGATTTGTTTTTCCGATGCCGATAAGACCGAATAACACTTGGATAAAAGTAACTTGGCAAATGCCTGCGATCATTTTAATTGCTGGGCTTACAGGGCTTTTTGTCAACTATTTTCGTGCCGATACTATGCCGTTTAAGGCGGATTGGTCCATCAAAACACATGAGATCACGGCGGATGGAAAACGCCTGGATATATCCCTTGTCGAAGCAGAAAAGCTGTTTACGAAAAAGAGGGCGGTGTTCTTTGATGCCCGATCTTGGGAAGACTATGAAAACGGCCACATTTCAGGCGCACGCAGTCTTCCCTGGCACGAGGTCTGGCAGCGATTTAATGAGGCGACAAAAGACATTTCGACGGATACCACGATTATTACTTACTGCGACGGCGAAACCTGCAACCTGAGCCATGATCTGGCAATCTTTTTGAAGGGCATGGGTTTCAGTAATGTACGGGTTCTGGTGAACGGGTGGACGGTTTGGCAGGAAAGCCGACTCCCGGTTGCAAAAGGCAATGAAGGTTCTTGAATGCTGCAGGCCAAATTCTGGAATAAAAAAAATGAAAAGCACAGATGATCACGACAAGAGGACCTGCCCGGATCACTCTCATGAAATTCACGACCATGAGACCCTTGCTCATTCCTGTCCACATCATCATGTTGATATGGAAGATACCAGTGGCTCCCGGCTTTTAATGACTCTCGTTCTGAACTTCATCATCCCCGTAGTACAGATCGTCGGCGGATTGTACGCGCACAGTATGGCGCTCATTTCGGATGCCACTCACAATTTCAGTTATTTCACGGCTATTTTAATTTCTTGCGTGGCTTTTGGCATCGGCAAAAAAGGTGCTTCGGCTCAAAACACCTTTGGTTATCGGCGAGCGGAAATGCGGAAACGGGAATTTGCTCTGCGAACTTTCCTGCGGTGACAACGGTGAAAGCACAATGAATTGTTCAACAGAAAAAAAGCCGGCAGAGACAAAACCATGGCATCTTCACCGGATATTCGCACTGTTGGCCCGGTTAATACTGGGAGGAATCTTTATTTATGCCAGTTTCGACAAAATCCTCCATCCGGCGGCATTTGCGGAGGCAGTCTATAATTACCAGGTCCTGCCGGACGGATTCATCAACTTAACGGCCATTGTGCTGCCCTGGCTGGAACTGGTTTTGGGAAGTTTTCTGATAATCGGGTTCTGGTTGCCGGGCACGGTGGTGATGAGCAACCTCCTGTTGATGACGTTTACAGGCGCCTTGCTCTTTAACATGGCCCGAGGGCTGGATATCGGCTGCGGCTGCTTTTCCACCACTACTGAAAGTGCAATAAATCTCTGGACCGTTTTGCGGGATACGTCTTTTTTGATCCCGGCGGCATACCTCTTTTATGTCACTTTTTTCCCACGGAACAAGCCGGCCTTGAACCGAAGCGATGATGAGTTGCTTTGAAATTTGAATCCATAAAAGGAAAATGACCGATGAAGCAGAAAATGATGACGGTTCTTCTATGTTTTTTGTTTTTGTTCACCATCAATTCCGTTGCTGCTGAGAATATCGCCAAAACAGCGCCGAAGGCCGTTTTGACAAAGCGGGTCTTTACGTTTAAACCGGTGGTGGAAGGTACAACCGTTACGCATGATTTCATTTTACAAAACAAGGGGACGCCGCCTCTGGTTATTAAAAAAATCAGCACCGGGTGAGGATGCACGGCGGTCTCCAGTGCGAGACAGATTCCTCCCGGTGGTGAGGGAAAAATTACGGTGAAAGTAAATACCAGCGGCTACGGCGGCAGAAAAATCCGCGAAAGCGCCCGGATACAGACCAATGATAAAACCCGACCGGGGCTTAGCGTGACGGTTACCGGACTTGTTAAAAAATTTGCAGACGTCCGACCGGAACGCATTCGTCTTGTGGGGCCGGCCGGAACGCTGCTTGTTGCCGAAGTCGAAATTACCCCAAGAAAAGAATATCCTTTCATTGTTCGAAACGTAAAGGCTAAAAGCGGCCGCTTCATCAAGTCTGAGCTGAAAGAGCGATGCACGGACGGACGTAATCGCTGTGTCGTCAGGGTTGAAAATACGCGGGTGGATAAAGGACGTTATGTGGATTCGATCCTGGTTCAAACCGACAGCCCGCTTCGTCGGGAGATACCTGTTTACGTTATTGGAGTGATCCAATAATAGCGGGAGAAAAGCCATTATCCTGAAACCGGTCCAGCTCCAGTTGACGTCCGACGATGTCAGCGAGATCCTGCACATTGCCTTGGACGATGACCGGGACCGCGTTCTGGCCTCTGCCAAGACAGTTTTGACCAAAGTCAGCTCAATCGGCAAGAAAGGTGTGATGATATGTCTAACGGTAAAGTTAAGCTGATCGTTTTAACCCTTACTATGGTTTCATTGTTTGCTGGTGCTGTGTATGCAGGAGACCTGAAAAATATCGTGATCATTTCCATTGACGCGCTCCATCCCGACGCGCTCCGAATGGCCAAGATTCCAACCCTTCAAAAACTGATGCACGGCGGCGCCTATACACTTGACGGCCGGAGCACGGAACCGCCAAAAACACTGATTGCACATACGGCGATGTTTACAGGAATGAAGCCCATTGAAAATGGGAAAATGGACAATTCCTGGGTACCCGGTCAAGCCATGGTCGATAAACCCACGATTTTCAATCGTGCCAGGTCATATGGATTTCGCACTGGATATTTTTACGCGAAACAAAAACTGGGATATCTCGTCAATGGCGCTATTGATGCGCACAAATGGTCCCGGGACAATTCCATTGACCTGGCCGAAGCCTTCGTAAAGACACCTGATCGGCATTTTGTGTTCCTGCACATCAGCGGTCTTGATGAAGTGGGCCCTCAGTACGGGTGGTTGTCGCCTGAATATCTGGAGGAGTTGTCATTTATCGATGAATATTTATCCACGCTGGTGGATTCAATCGAACGGCAAAAAAACTATCTGATGATCGTTACCAGTGATCATGCCGGGCATGCCAAAATTCACGGCAGCCAGTACCCGGAAGATTACCGGTTGCCGTTCATCATTTCTTCGGATGCGGTTCCAGTCAAGAATTTTCATAACATGTTATTTGCGGTGGTCGATCTGAAAAAAATACTTGAGAAACTGCAGCCTAAGATAGGGCGTTGAACACAATTACGATAAACAAGGAATATTTGAAGAAACGCCGCAGGAAAATCCGTTCTTCTCCGCATATCGGGAGTAGAACGACGTATGATTTAGGCAGTTTCAAATACCGAGGATATATGCGAGATGGGGCAAGCTTATCTCCTTTATTAGAAAAAGATTCACAACAGGAGGGACCTGATGGTCTTAAACATCACAGAAGAAGAATTTCTCCAAATGAAACAGGTGCTCATGGATGAGGATCATGAAGCGGCGCTGCGCCTGATCAAGGCATTTCACAAACGGCTGGAGCAGCAGAAACACCAGGGAATGAAATCGCATCTGGGTTAGCCTCGATGTAGATTTTAATCGGGATTTTTAAACCCAAAATCATTTTGTGATCCGGCATAACAACATTAGGAGGCAGTCATGAAAGATTTTATTCGGGTAATGAAAGCCTTATCGGATCCCAATCGCGCCCGAATTCTTAAATTGCTCCAACAAAAGACTTTATGCGTAAACGAAATTACAAGCATTATCAAACTCGCGCAGCCTACGGTCTCCAAACACCTAAAAATTCTTGAAAATGCAGGTCTCGTTGTCTCTAAAAAAGGAGGACTGTGGGTGCATTACCGAATATCAAATGGCGCAGAAAGTCCATATGCCGCCACCATGCTGGGCAGTTTAAGACACTGGCTGAACGAAACTGTGGAATGTGACCGATCCATCTAAAAAAGGAGGATGGTTATGCTGCTTAAAAGTTACAAACTAGAAATTTTTAACCCGGAGTGCAGGCCGGGTGCCATGGCCGTGCATTGTTTTGCCCAGTTGGATCAGGACGTGAGCGAGGCATTGCCTTACGTGAATGCGGTCCTTGGCGGGCATACCTATTCAAAAGATCCGCCGTCCGTAGGATTTAAAATCCATGGAAAGCTGATCACCATTCATTCAAAAAAAATCGCAGTTAATGCCCTCAAAGACGAAGAGGAAGCCACCAAGATCATCGAATGGCTCAAACGGGAAATTAATACGGCCTGGGAAAAGCGCAACGAAATCGAGCCGCTTTATGAGGCAGCCCCCAAACCCCAGATTTTTGAGATTCTCAAACTGCTGCCCAAAACCAACTGCAAAGAGTGCGGTCAGCCCACCTGCATGGTTTTTGCTTCCCAGGTGGCTGAAGGGGCAAAAGGGCCTGAAGATTGCCCGCCCTTGGTCGACGCAAATAAAGAACGTCTGTCTATTTATTTAGGCCGGTTTCGTTTTGATTTTTAATTGTTGAGAGGAGGAAGTTATCGATGAACAAAGATGCTGTTTTAAACAATGATCGAAAAATGACCAGTGTTTTCGAACGATATCTGTCCCTGTGGGTGGTACTGTGCATTGTTGCCGGTATTCTGCTCGGGAAAATCGCACCCGGTGTAGCACAATACCTTGATGGTATAGCCATCTATGTCAAGGGGGCGCCGGTGGTGTCTATACCCATCGCCATCTGCCTGTTTTTCATGATGTATCCCATCATGGTCAAGATCGATTTCGGAGAGGTGATCAAGGCGGGCAAAAGCGGCAAACCGGTGTTTTTGACCCTGTTTGTCAACTGGTGCATCAAACCGTTTACCATGTACGGGATTGCCACCTTTTTCCTCGGTACACTGTTTTACAGCTTCATCGGGCCGGATGCCGTGGATCTGGTTAAGATGCCCTTTGGCCTCGATCTTCCGGTGGGTGCGACCCACGGCTCCGGTATGATAGTGATGGCCGGCGGCATCAAAATGCTGCAAGTGCCACTGTGGCGCAGCTATTTGGCCGGTTGCATTCTGCTGGGGGTTGCGCCGTGCACCGCCATGGTCTTGGTGTGGAGCTATCTGTCACGGGGCAATGATGGTCTGACCCTGGTGATGGTGGCCATCAACTCTTTGACCATGCTCGTGCTTTATGGTGTTTTGGGCGGATTTTTATTGGGTGTAGGGCGGTTGCCGGTACCCTGGCAGGCGTTGCTGCTGTCCATCGGCATTTACGTGGCCCTGCCTTTGGTCGCGGGCTATCTTTCACGCATCTGGATCATCTCTGCCAAAGGTGAAACTTGGTTTAAGGAAAAGTTTTTACATGTTCTTACCCCCATTACTATTATTGCGCTGCTCATCACTCTGGTGCTGTTGTTCTCCTTTAAAGGCGAGGTGATTATCAGTAACCCCCTGACCATCGTGTGGATCGCGGTTCCGCTGTTTATTCAGACCATGCTTATCTTTTGGCTGGGATATGGTTTGGCGCGACTGCTGAAACTTCGCTACATAGATGCAGCGCCGGCGGCTCTGATCGGGGCATCCAACCATTTTGAAGTGGCCATCGCTACTTCAACCATGCTTTTCGGCCTTTCCTCGGGCGCGGCCCTGGCTACCGTTGTGGGAGTATTAATTGAAGTACCGCTAATGCTCATGCTGGTTAAAATTTGTCTTAAAACAGACCATTGGTTTTCATCAACCAATTCTCAATAACCT
>JACNIG010000239.1 GCA_014383215.1 Candidatus Desulfatibia vada
GTAAGCTCAGGGCGCTTGCCCTCCTGGATGCCTTTCTGAACAAATATTTTGTAGCATGATTGTAGTCCTTAGTGAAAAATACAGACAAATCCTACACGATATACAGCCTTCTCTCTATTTACATATCCCGCCGTTTTGATAGAAAATTTCTTCGACGCGTGAACGATTGAAGCTCTGCAGTCCCGATTGCGGAATTTCCGCTGTGCCCCAATCCCGGCAGGCGGGACCTTCGCTTCGCCAGGACAAGCTGGGAGGTTTGCGAGCGACGTGCAGTTCAGGGTGTTTTCTCCCGCATGGTTCGGGTTACGGGCACCCTTGTTGTTCACCACGACAAACAAAGGAGCATAAAGGATGGACAAAAACCCCAATCCGGTTTATAACAATGGCAGCAGGAACCTTTTTTGTCCCTATTACGGTGACTGTCTGGACCATGCGGCCAAACTTCACTGGGAGGCCTGGGCTTGTTTTGATTGTTATCACAAGATGTTAAGAGAAGCAGGCGCGGAAGGGCCGTTTTCATCCGGCGACACCACACCATATTATAGGATCTCGCCTGAAATTTATCTGCACGCGGGATAGAAATGCAAATGGAATTTCAGTTCTGCCCGTCTTGTGGCGGTCGATTGCAGATTAGAAGCAAGGGGTCCCAAAAGCGCTTGTATTGTGAGCCGTGCCAACAGACCCATTATCGCAACCCTACAGTTGGAGTGGCGGTCGTTTTGCTTAAAAACCACGAATTGCTTCTGGTAAAACGACAAGGTTCTTACCGGGGGATGTGGTGCATTCCCTGCGGGCACTTAGAGTATGATGAAGATGTGCGGATGGCGGCACAAAGGGAGTTCAAGGAAGAAACAGGCCTGGACGTGGATATTGGGCCTGTTTTTGCGGTTCATTCTAATTTTCATGATCTGGAAAATCAAACCGTGGGAATATGGTTTTGGGGTCGGCGCAGCGGCGGTAAACTTCAAGCCGGCTCCGATGCCGGTGAAGCTAAATTTTTTCCCTTAAACCGGCTGCCTGCAGAAATGGCGTTTCCCACGGATCGTTTAGTGTGTGAACAATTAAACTCTATATCCGAAGGATCAACATGAAACTTAAAGAACAAATCAAGCACGATTTAACCGCTGCGATGAAAGCCAAAGATGAAGCAAAGAAAAGCGCGCTTCGTGTTGTTCTGGGCGAGTTTAGCCGGCTCGACAGGAAAGAGCTTATAGATGATGATGTTGTCAAAATTTTGAAAAAATTAATCAAAGCTGAAAAAGAAGTCATACAAATAAAAGGTGAGCGGGCGGATTACGAGTTTGTTACAATATTGGAAAACTATTTGCCCAAAATGGCGACAGAAGCGGAAATCAAAAGTTGGATCGAGCAAAACATCGATTTTGCTAATTTTAAAAACAAGATGCAAGCCATGGGGCAAATAATGAAGCATTTTGGAACGGCGGCCGACGGCAATGCCGTCAAGGAAATCCTGCAGCAGATGTAAACAAAATTGATGAATTCGTAAAAAGTCGAATTCATCACGAAACCATCATTATGGTCCTTTCTAAAAACTCAGCCTAAGTCCGTATCCTCATATTAATTTCCCATCATTTTCTTTGTTAAAGGTGTTTGCCGTAAGGCATCGATTCCGGGCTATGTGGCCCCCTCCGGAGCGCCGGGTTCTTTGTCGGTAAGGACCTGTGAAAAGCGGGCGATGACTTTTAAATACATTGTTTTAGGATATAGTCCACCAAGAGAAAAGATGCTTTCCCGGTTTTTAATAAACACGACATGGGGGATACCGGTCACGCACAAGGCAGAGGCAAGGCCGGGGTTCTTGTCGGTCGCGAAGCGATTTTATAGCTTGAGCAAAAAGTCAAATTAAGCTATAGAAGTATAAGATGGACCAAATGTTTACCAGGACACCATTTAAAGCTATAGTTTTATCCGCGCTTTTTGTTCTGTTTTTAGCGGTTGTACCCCTCTGTGCGGACATATACTCCTACATCGACAGTCAGGGGGTGCTGCATTTCACCAACGTTCCCACCTCAGCCCAATATACTGTCTATATCAAGGAAAGATCTGCCCGGTCGTTGGGTTACACCACCAATCAATATGATCACTTGATAAAGGGAGCATCCAAAAGAGAGGAGGTTTCCTTTGCCCTGCTCAAAGCGCTGATCAAAACCGAGTCGAACTTCAACCCCGAGGCGGTTTCGCGCGCCGGCGCTAAAGGCTTGATGCAAATTATGCCCGTCAATATCAAGGATCTAAACATAAAAGACCCTTTTGATCCACGGGAGAATATAATGGGGGGAGCGCTGTATTTAAAACAGCTTATTAAACGTTTTAACGGAGAGCTGCCGTTGGCCCTGGCCGCTTATAATGCCGGCCCCAACGTCGTTGAGCGCCATCAAGGCATTCCGCCCATCAAAGAGACGGAAGAGTTTGTGGAGAAAGTGTTGAAGTATTATGCAATATATAAAAGAGGATAATCGTCAATCAAAGGTCAAATCCTCTTCGATAACCGCCCCTTCTCTGACAACCACTTGTTTTGAGCCATTGTTGTTGATAACAACCCGCCCCTTGATACGTACATTCTTTTCAAAGCGCACGTCTCCTTGGATTTTAAGTGCATCACACTTGACCAGCGATGGAATGTGTTGGCTGAATCGTTGATTAAAAAGGTCTATTTTTCCGTAATATAGGGGGTCTAGGTCTATTTCTATCCTCTTAGAACCAACCGCTGGATTTGTTGTCAGAATCTTTTCTTTGGAAAAGACAAAGCGGTCAGACCGAATTGCCAGAAGATCGCTGCATTTTTTTACAGGAAAGAAACGGGAGGTCGGTACTTGCATTACGGTTGCACCCTCAAAAAGCGATATGGCGGCACCCATTGCAGTTTCGACCTGATATACTTTGGGGCTGGTTGCATCTCGGGGGTCGAGGGTTTTGGGGTTTCTTATCAGTGGCAGTTTGACGGTGCCATGTTTTTCGATAAGCTTGGCAAGCGCTTGAAGGTTTATCCAGATGTTGTTGGTGTTGAAAAATCCGTAAAGATTGATGTCTTGGAAAGCATCGAGCTCATCTTGTGGGCACTGGGCCGCTTCACGCAGGATCAGGCGCCCGTCCTTATGCCTGGCAACATGTCCGCCTTTAACATCCGCAGGTGTACGCCTGGCGACCTCCATCATAAAGGGCGGCCGGCTTTGGCTAAAATAGCCCAAGAGCGCTGTGTCCATGGTAGCACCCAGGTTGTCCGAGTTGGAAATAAAGGCATAGACTATTCCTTGGTTAATAAGGCGTTTTAACATTCCGGATGTATATATGGCTGCATAAATATCGCCATGTCCCGGAGGATTCCACTCCAGGGCCGGATCCTGGGGCCAGGTCGCAGGAGAAAAATCTTGCTGCACCACCTTGGGAAACTTATTTTGCATAAACAACAAGGGCGGGGAAGATGGTTGCATCCTGTCCAAGGCGGACAAGGTGTCCTGGTGGGTACTGAAACTGTTCATCAGGGCCAGCTTTACGTCGTGCCGTGCGGCCTGCTGGAGCATTATTTCAAGAAATGTTGCGCTGTTTTTTACCTCCAGAAGAGACTTGGCTCCGGTAAGGCCCATGCTCGTACCAAGTCCGCCATTGAGTTTTATCATGACGGCATGCTTTAAGGCCTGTTTGCCGGCCTTGGCATATTGCTTGATATGACTTGCATCTTGCACTTCGCCTGAAGCTACTGGTTCAATGTCCCGGCGAGAGATCAGGCCGGTTTCTCCGGCAAGAATTTGTGCGTAATAGTACGCAAAGGTGTCAATAACAAGCGGATGAATGCCGGCGTTTTCCATTTTTGAAACAAAGGCGGGCAAACAGCCCGGTCTGTCCGTTTGGCTCAACTCAACCCCTTCCACAGCATGAGCCCCGTGGTCGTGTCGTACGCCCTTTCCAAAGGCTTGCCGGTAAGCTCCACAAGGTCGATTTCTCCGGCATAAAGGATGGTTTCGGAAAAAAGGTGTCCGCCGATGGTTTTTCCGTGCATGTCGGCCAAAAGAATGTGGGCGTGTACCATGGGGTTGCCGTCTTTTAAAGAAATATTGCCCGTGCAGTTTACAATTTCTAATGGGGCTTCTTTTGTATAAGTGACATAAACTTGTTGTTTTTGATCATAGGCCCCTAAGGTAACGGAAGTAACTGCGCCGATTGCCGAAAATGTTGCCATTGCAACGGCGGTTTCCCCGCAGAAAGCCTCGATCGATTTAATCAAATCCTCACCGTGTGGAAGGCGCCCCATAAACCGACGCCCGCTCTTAAATTCCGAGCAAGTCAATTTTGGCATTGAATAATTCCTATTTCAAAGGTCTCGCACCAATGTGGGTTAATAGATCCGTTGTAAAAAGACATCCTTATGTTGATACAGCATTTACACAAGTAAAATCAAGGCTTATGTTGACAATGTTTTTGGGTTTGAGTAAGAAGGGCTCTAACCCGCATTTCTCACCAAAAACATTAGTATACAGGGAGCATGTGGGAAGTAAAGGCTATATTTTTTAATAACAATGAAAGGAAACAGACACAATGACGACAACCGAAAAAATGGCGTATGTGGCACCCGTCAGGTTCGGACCCGACAGCAAATTCAGGTTTAAATGCCATAAAGAGGTAGCTTGTTACACCAAATGCTGCCGGGACATTAATGTCGTATTGACACCCTACGACATTATCCGCCTCAAGGGGCGTTTGCAGCTCGCATCCGAAGAATTCCTGCGCTTGTACACGATACCCCAGCTACTGGAAAAAACCGATCTGCCGATGGTCACCCTGAGGATGCTGGATGACGATTTAAAATCATGCCCTTTTGTAAGAGAAGACGGGTGCATCGTCTACGAGGACCGACCTACAACGTGCCGTTATTATCCTGTCGGGGTAGCTTCGCTAAGCCACAAAGCCGAGGCCGGCGACGAGGGGTTCTATTTTTTTGTGAACGAACCTCACTGCCTGGGATTTGCCGAAGACCAGGAATGGACCGTGTCGGAATGGCGCAAGGATCAAGGGGTTGATATCCACGACGAGATCAATGCCGAGTGGACCGATCTTGTGGTGCGCAAACGATCTTTTCCATCGAACGTCAAGCTCACCGAAGAGAGCAAAAAAATGTTTTTTTTAGCCAGCTACAATATTGATCAATTCCGGCAATTTGTTTTTGAAAGTTCTTTCTTGGACCGCTACGAGGTTGACCCCGAGACGGTTGCAAAGATCAAAGCCGACGAAATCGCTCTGTTGGAGTTTGGCTTACAATGGTTGAAATCGGTGCTGTATAAGGACGGTGTTTTTAAACAGAAAGAAGGTGCGGCCGCGCTTAAAAAATAGTTCTGGCTGTTGTAACTGCAAAAAAACCCTCCTCGCCCCATGGGCAAGGAGGGTTTTTTGTTTTAAAACAAGACCGGACCAGGGGACGACCAGCTTCTGCGAGGGCTTAAAAAAGCACCGGCGCGGACCTAGTATTCCCCATAAACAAGCCCTTGCCGGCTCGACGGATTTTCTAAACGCTCCTCAATATTGACGCCGAAAAAGTCAGCTATGGGCTGGAGCAATTCCGGATTGTTGACTTGTACCTGGCGTGCTGCTTCCAGGACTTTATTGAGGCCGTTTTGGGTCATTTTCCCCAGAGGTTGACGGCACCCGCCCGCAGGCATGCCCAGAACGGACATCAGGGTTTTGATGCCCAAGGGGTTGCGGGCCCGGCAGACCACTTCGCCAAAAGGTGTTGTCTCCATAGTACTAACCGTGACCAAACCAAACAGGGGTGCGAGGGCCTCTGCCAGGCTTTTGGCTTTTTCCAGGTCACCCTGCTCGAGCAGCTGTACCATTTCAGCCACGGCTCCGGGGACAATGTTGGAAGCAACAGAGATAACCCCGGCTGCCTTGATCCGGGAATTTGTCATCATTTCAAGGGTCATGCCGTCATCGCCGGACAAGATAGTAAAGTCCGCCCCGCAGCATTCGCGAGTTCTTTTCATATTGTCGAGGCTCGCCGTGGCCTCTTTCACCGTGTTGACATTGTCGAATTCTTTAGCCAGGATTGCCAGATCTTCGGGCAGCAGCTGCGCTCCGGTTCGGCCGGGAATTACATAAGGGATGATTTCAATGTCAGGGCATGCGGCGGCAACCGGTGCGAGATATTCTCTGCGAATTTCAAGGGAACTGGGGCCGTTGTAATAAGGATCAACCAGCAAAACAGCATCGGCGCCAACTTCAACAGCATGCTTTGCCCCTGCCAGGGATTCTTTGGTGTTGTTGCTGCCGGCTCCGGCAATGCACATACATTTGCCCCTGGTTTTTGCGGCAACGCCTTCAATCACCTTGTTGTGTTCGTCCCATGACAGAACCGGGCTTTCACCGGTGGTTCCTACGGCCAAGATGCCGGTGATTCCATTTTTAATCTGGAATTCCGAGAGCTTGTCCAGACCCTCATAATCTACAGCACCTTCTTTAAATGGTGTAACAATGGCTGTGAAGCATCCTTTGATCATAACGACCCCCTTTACGTAAAAAGTTAAACATTTTACTTTTTACGAACGTTTTAGGTGGCAGGCTTTAAGTGTCTGTATATAAGACGTAAAACACAACTTAACACCTAACATTTAAAACCTGAAACGTGATAAATTCGATTGTTTACGCATTCATCTATAGCTGAATGCGCGATATTTTACAAGACCATCAACCTGAACCGATACAGAAAAAAGTAAAAGAAAATGAAAGCTTATGTCAAGCAAAAAGATCTATGCCGGGGAAAAAGATTGACTTATCAAAAGATTCAGGGCAAAAAGCTATTTTACAATTATTTATGCAACGATAGGGTTTACTGAAACGGCGGCATCGCTGCATTAAAAGCAGCAATTGTTTTTTTAAGCGGCGCAGCCGCGTTGTATAAAATCACGGAGAGATTTTATTAAAGGGTGTTATGATGACAAAAGCAAAAAACGTGCATGAATATATTGCTCGACAAAGAGCCGCCATCGCCGGCAACCCGGAATGCGGAACATCGCATTATAATCTTGCTGTCGCCCTGCTGGGGCTGAAACAGTATGATGAAGCTGAAAAAGAGTTGAAGGAAGCAATTTATTGCAGTCCGAACCTGGCTGAAGCGTATGTACAGTTAGGGGGGATTTGCCTGCAGCAGGGAGATCTGGACGGATGCATGGCATACAACCAGCAGGCGATCAAGACCCGGGCCGGCTTTGCCGAAGGTTGGGGCAACATAGGGTTTGTACATTTACAAAAAGGAGAAGTTGACGACGCAATTCAGGCGCTTAGGAAGGCCATCACTTTTAACGGCAACTTTCTGCAAGCGTATGCCACCCTGGCCAACGCCTATCTGATGAAAGGATTGATTGACGAGAGTATTGAGGCTAACCTGAAGGTCCTTGCACTTGAGCCCGGGTTTGCGGTGGCCCACAACAATCTGGCGATTGCCTATCTTGAACAGAGCAAACATGATCAGGCGATAGACCATTTTGACAAAGCTGTTGAGCTTGGTTATAAAGTGGCTCCGGAAATGCTAAAGGAAGTCGAGCCGTACCGGGACAAAGCCGACTGAAAACTGCCGGCACAGATGACAATCAGACCGCAATTAAAATATTTTTTGTATAGTTCCGACCAGGCTGTCGATAAAGAGAGCGAGATTTGGGCGGCACCGATCCCCTTGAGCCGCAAACCATCTGAAAAGCAAGACGACATTTCAATAAGCCATGGCGACTATTTTTGCGCTGCCCGTGATTTTCTGGAAAAAGACAGCTTCAGGCAACTTTTGTCGGCCCTCTCTCAACAACTTCGTCAAGATGTTACCTTACGCAACATAAAAGAAATCCGCATTTATCTTGAAAAACACGGAGAATTTTACCATCCGGCACGCATTGAAACGTTGTTGCCGGAGTCGAGGGTTTCTTTCGTGTTGAATGTGGCTGTGTCCGGCGCCGGCAAAGATTGCGCTCAAAGAGAATACCGGCTTTTACAAAAGCTCAACAAAGACTTTTCGTTTTCATTTCTACCCGGGGTTTTCGGCCGGGGCCGGGTCTTTATACAAGCCGCCAACCTTGAGCTAAAAATGTTTTTGGCAGAATGGTTGGAAGGTTACAACGAATTTCACATTTCCCGCGATCCGTCAGATAATAAATTAAAAATCGTTGTATGGGACCCGGAATTCGGCAACTATTTTCTTACAACCAGCCAGACCATGGAACTTTACCGGCAGGCTGCCATGGTTCTTACCGCTTACTACAATGTCGAGACTTTTGAGCATATATTTTCCTGGCATCATGCCGCCGGCGACTTTGTTGTTAAATGCCAAAATGACAAGGTCGATGTAAGGCTTGTTACCGTAAGACAATACGGTCCCATGTTTGCAAGCAACAACGGGTCTGACTCCCCAAGCCAGGACCCTGTTATTGTGCTGGAAGCGCTGGTGGTGTTTTTGTTGAATCTGGCGCTGCGGATGCGTCTCGACAGACTAGACGGAACCGGGGAAATAGTATGGGCGGACAAAGTTGCCGCCCAGCAGTCTTTGAAGGGTTTTTTAGACGCCTTGGCTTTGAAGTCGCCCGGCAGTCTGATGGCGGAACCTCTGGTCGATTGTTTTCAACAACACCTGTCGTCTTATGCCCGTTCGGAACTGCTTGCTTTGAATCGAGCTCTGGTCGCTAAATATCATCCCCTGTCTCCGGATCTTGCGGTCATTAAGCAGCATATTGCACAACACGTAGATGATTTGTACGCCGCCGCTAAACACTGAAAAGCATCTTCGTAGTCCCAGATAGATTTATGGCACAACATAGAGGGTATTTTTAGGCTTTAAGTACAAGATAAAGTGCAAAAAAGGCTTCAAAAACAAAACGGCCCCAAGGCATTCCAAGACCATGCTTTTCTATTGACAAGACACAATAATAATTCTATATCTGCTGCTTTGGATGCTCAAAAACTTATGTGTGATACATATAATTATTCTAAACAACAAACCAGACAACATCATGAGAGGAGGTGACCAGGACAACCACAGAGGGGAAAAGCGAAGATTCTTTTTTTATTGTATAGAGGATAGCAAATTTTTTAATTAGAATGGAGGTAAAGATATGGCAAAACATGAAACCCCTTTGCTGGACCAGCTTGAAAGCGGTCCGTGGCCAAGTTTCGTGTCAGATATCAAGCAAGAGGCCGAAGCAAGAGCAAAAAATGAAAAGGGAGTAGAATACCAGATTCCCGTGGATGTCTGTGAGGATCTTCTGGGGGTGCTCGAACTTTCCTTCAAGCACGGCCGAACCCACTGGAAACACGGTGGAATCGTAGGTGTCTTCGGTTACGGCGGCGGGGTCATCGGCCGCTATTGCGACCAGCCCGAGATGTTTCCGGGGGTGGCCCATTTTCACACCATGCGGGTCAACCAGCCGGGCGGCAAGTTCTATACCGCCGAATATTTGAGACAGCTTTGTGATCTCTGGGATATGCGCGGCAGCGGCCTTACCAACATGCACGGATCCACCGGCGACATTATTCTGCTCGGCACCACGACACCCCAGCTGGAAGAGATCTTTTGGGAATTGACCCACACATATAATCAGGATCTGGGCGGCTCCGGGTCAAACCTTAGAACGCCTGCCGACTGTGTGGGCGAGGCCCGCTGTGAATGGTCCTGCTACGACACCCAGGCCCTATGTTACCATCTTACCCAGGAATATCAGGACGAACTGCATCGCCCGGCCTTTCCGTATAAATTCAAATTCAAATTCGACGGCTGCCCCAATTGCTGCGTGGCATCCATCGCGCGCGCGGACATTTCCTTTATCGGCACCTGGAAAGATGATATCCGTCTCGACCAGGAAGCGGTTGCCGCCTATGTGGGCGGCGAACTGCCCCCCAACGCCGGCTCCCATGCCGGCCGGGACTGGGGTCCCTTTGATATCCAGAAAGAGGTCATCGACCTTTGTCCCACCGAGTGTATGAGCTATGCAGACGGCAAGCTTGCCATCGACAACAGAGAATGCAACCGCTGCATGCATTGCATCTCCGTTATGCCCCGGGCCCTGAGGATCGGCAATGATCGAGGCTGTTCCATTTTGGTGGGTGCCAAGGCGCCCATCCTGGACGGCGCACAGATGAGCACCCTGCTGATTCCGTTTATCAAGGTTGAAGAGCCCTACGATGAAATCAAGGAAGTCATTGAAAATATCTGGGACTGGTGGATGGAAGAAGGCAAGAACCGCGAGCGTCTGGGCGAACTGATGAAACGTCAGGGCTTCCAGAAGCTGCTCGAAATGTGCAACCTCAAGCCGGATCCGCGGATGGTTCAGGAACCGCGCACCAATCCGTATATCTTCTGGAAAGAAGATGAAGTTCCGGGCGGATTCCAACGTGATATCAAAGAATTCAGAAAACACCATCTGAGATAGGGGGTAACGATTATGGCATTTGTATCTTCAGGTTACAATCCTGCAAAGCCGATGGAAAATAGAATCACCGATATCGGCCCGAGAAAATATGATGAATTTTATCCGCCGGTTATCAAAAAGAACAAGGGCAAGTGGCTGTATCATGAGATCCTGCAGCCCGGCGTGCTGGTGCATGTGGCTGAATCCGGCGATGAAGTCTATACGGTAAGGGTCGGCGGCATCCGCCTTATGAGCGTGACATTGATCCGTGAAGTCTGTGACATCGCGGATAAACATTGTGACGGACACCTGCGCTTTACCACCCGCAACAACATCGAGTTCATGGTGGACAGCAAGGATAAAGTACAACCGCTGATTGATGATCTCGAAAGCCGCAAGTTTAAAGGCGGCAGTTTCAAATTTCCCGTAGGCGGCACCGGTGCCGGGGTGACCAATATCGTTCACACCCAGGGCTGGATCCACTGCCACACACCGGCCACGGACGCATCCGGTCCCGTCAAGGCCACCATGGATGTGCTCTTTGATGATTTTAAAAACATGCGCCTGCCGGCGCATGTGCGCGTCTCTCTGGCCTGCTGCTTGAATATGTGCGGCGCGGTGCACTGTTCGGATATTGCTATTTTGGGCTATCATCGCAAGCCGCCGCTGATGGACCATGAATATCTGGATAAAATGTGCGAAATTCCGCTGGCCATCGCGTCCTGTCCCACGGCGGCGCTCAAACCGGGGAAAGTGGAGCTGGCAGACGGCACCTCGGTTAAAAGCATTCTCGTCAACGAGCCCCGCTGTATGTTCTGCGGCAACTGCTACACCATGTGTCCCTCCATGCCTTTGGCCGACACTGAAGGTGACGGTATCGTCATCATGGCCGGCGGCAAGGTGTCCAACCGCATCAGTGCACCCAAATTCTCTAAAGTCGTTGTGGCCTTTTTCCCCAACGAGGTGCCGCGCTGGCCCCAGACTACAAACTGTATCAAGAACATGATCGAGGTCTATGCCGCCGATGCCAGGAAGTACGAACGTCTGGGCGAATGGGCCGAGCGGATCGGGTGGGAACGGTTCTTTGAAAAGTGTGAACTGGACTTTACCCATCATCTGATCGACGATTTCCGTGATCCGGCGTATTATACCTGGCGCCAGACCACCCAATTTAAATTCTAATCAAACAGCAGGGGGGCACAATCGTGTCCCCCTGTAACTAAAGAAAACAAACAAAGAGGCTTTATAATGGATCAAGCGGACGCAACAGCAAAAATTGTAGCAGGGCTGCAAAAGAAAAAAAGTAAAACCAAGTTTTACTTCAACGAATTAGCCAAAATACTCGAGCTAAAGCCCCGGGAAGCTAAAAAGCTGATTAACATAATGGTCACAGATGGCGTCCTGGAATACTGGTCCAGCGGCAGCACTTCACTGTACGGACTCAAAGGGGCCGGCAAGCAGGCTTCAGCGGAACACGAAGATTAAAACCAGGCTCGTTCTGTTTTAAAAAGAGTCGCCTTGCAAGCCGTTTTGTTTTTTGGAACAGCCCCCATGCAGCAGAAAGATATGGATTTTTCCAGAATTTTAATTTCAGCTCTGCGAGGAGGGGCGGGAAAGACCATCCTGTCGATCGGCATCACGGCGGCATGGAAAACCCTCGGAAAGAACGTAACTCCTTTTAAAAAAGGTCCGGATTATATCGATGCCGGCTGGCTTGCCCTTGCGGCCGGCCGGCCCTGCCATAATCTGGACACCTTCCTTATCGACACAAAGCATATCCTGCAGTCATTTCTAAGACATTCCGGCAACAATGATATTGCTGTCATTGAGGGCAACCGGGGTCTTTACGACGGCATTGACATCCAAGGGAGCACCAGTACGGCGGAGCTTGCCAAACTTTTGCAAGCGCCGGTTGTGCTGTGTATCGATTGCACCAAGTCGACCCGCACCATGGCCGCAGCGGTTTTGGGCTGCATGCAGTTCGACCCCGGAGTCGATATCAAAGGGGTGATCCTCAATCGGGTTGCCGGTTCCCGGCATGAACAAATCCTGCGCACAAGCATTGAACACCACTGCAACCTTCCCGTCTTGGGTGCTGTGCCAAAACTGGGCAAGCAGAATTTTCCGGAGCGGCACATGGGGCTTATTCCCACCCAAGAACATGCCTGGGCCCAGGAGTCGATCGACGCTGCCGCCCAACTCGCCGTTAAGTACCTGGATCTCGACGCCCTGGCTGAAATTGCCCGTCAGGCCCCAAATTTGGGGTCAGAAGCAAGCGGCTTGAAAACCGAAGCCGGCATTCAATATCCAGTAACCCCGCTGAAGCGGGATCTCCACTTCGCTCCGACCGGCAGCCAACACTCAGCACCCCGGATAGGCATCATCAAGGATTCCGCCTTTCAGTTTTATTATCCTGAAAATATCGAGGCGCTGGTTGATGCCGGGGCTAAGACGGTTTTTATCAGCCCCCTTACAAGGGATACAATTCCCACCGTAGATGCCCTGTATATAGGCGGCGGCTTCCCGGAGACCCACGCTGAGCAACTGTCAGCCAATGTAACGTTCAGGGCGCAGCTCAAATTGCTGGCCCAAGACGGCTTGCCCATATACGCGGAATGCGGCGGCCTGATGTACCTGGGAGAGGAGCTTGTTTTGGACGAAAAGTCGTATCCCATGGCCGGGGTTTTGCCGGTGGTATTCGGTTTTTCGAAAAAGCCCCAGGGGCACGGCTACACCATCGTGGTCGTTAAAGAAAAAAATCCGTATTTTGAGGTTGGCGCTGAACTAAGGGGTCATGAGTTCCACTATTCGCGGGTTTTACAATGGCGGGGTGCTGCCAAGGATCTTGTTTTTGGTATGAAAAGAGGCACAGGTTTCATCGACAACAAAGATGGTGTCCGTTATAAGAACGTTCTGGCAACATATACCCACCTGCATGCTCTGGGCTCACCTGCCTGGGCTGAGTCCATGGTGCGCAATGCACTTTCTTACAAAAATAAAATCGTTGGCACGATTTTATAAAAAAAAGGGCATGCATTCTAAAAAGAGAATGCATGCCCTTTTGAATTTGGTCTCCCCGCGGCTTTTTCGTGCGGCAAGGCATTTTAACTTATCACAAAAGATAGCGGCGTAGCCGCGTTTCATAAAATCGCGCCAGCGATTTTATTTTTATTACTTTTTGGGATGGCAAGTTTTACATTTTGCTTTTGTGGGTGCATACCCCTCGTCTTTGGATTTCAAGTTCATTTTTTTATTGTATTTTTTGTGGCAACCCTGGCAGTTTTCATGTATGGCGTTGGCGTGGTACTCTTTGACCAGGTCTTCTTTTTTAAGCTTCTTCTTCTTGCTCTCTTTGGTGTCGATAAAAGCCGGTTTTTTGTGGCACTCGATGCAGTTTTTGACTTCATCGCCCTCTTTCAGATCCTTTAGCGGCACACTTTTTCCATCTTTGTCCTCGTGGTGACACTCCCCGCAACCATTTGCGTAAAGATCCGGGTGCTTTTCCGCGTAATCGGTCATATGTTTTTTGTGCGTAAAGACAAGGATGCTCTCTTCGTGTTTCTCATACGCCTTGTTATTCATCGGGATCTCGTCTTTTACCTCGGTACCGGCATATAATCCGGCCGCAACAAACAGGACCGCAATTCCAGCAACCATTGCAACAATCAGAAATTTTTTGCTCATATGTCTTCTTTACCCTCCTTCAATATAAAATTCTGCTGCTATAAATACTATTAGTTAGTGTCCATCCACGAATCCAAAATAAACAATAGTTAAAAAGCGTGATTCATATATCAAGGACGCCTATATCTGTCAATGACAAAGAGAAACTTTAGCATATAATGCAGCATGGTTTAGGAAGTATCCGGGGCGGCTTCTTCAAGAGGTTTCTTTTTGCCGAAAATTCTGGCGCCGATAATACTGATTTCATACAGCACCATCAGCGGAAGCGCCATCATAATCTGGGTGACGACATCGGGCGGGGTTAAAATGGCTGCAAAAACAAAGAATAAGAGCAGGGCATATTTTCTGTTTTTCTTTAGAAAATCCACCGAGACGATGCCCAGTTTGGCAAGAAACGTTATGACTAAAGGGAGTTCAAAAACAAGCCCAAAAGCGAGCAGCATTTTGGCCGAAAAAGCCAGATATTCTTTCATGGATGGAAGCGGCCGGATGGTGTCGGTGGCAAAGCCTAGAAAAAATTTGAACCCGAACGGAAAGACAATAAAGTATCCGAAAAGGGCGCCGCCGATAAAAAACAAGGATGATAGCAACACAATCGGTATCAGGTGACGCTTTTCTTTATTATACAGACCGGGCGCCACAAACATCCAGAACTGATAGATAATTACCGGTGCCGCCAGCATGAGGCCGGCGAGGAACGCTACTTTTAAGTACGTAAAGAAGGCTTCGGGAAGACCGGTGAAGATAAGGTTGTCCCGGGTGTTCATGACCGATATCAAAGGGCGGGTTAAAATTTGAAACAGCTTTTCCTTGAATCCGTAAGCCGTAACAAACCCGACACCAACGGCAACAAAACAGACGATGAGGCGCTTCCGAAGTTCTTCAAGGTGCGCGGTAAAAGGGATTTGATCTTCGGTTTCCATCGGCTAAAAATCCTCTATATCGTCCTCGTCAGCTTCCGGTGCAGTTTTCTTTTCCTCAGAGTTCTCGGAGTCGGTCTTCTCCACAGCTTCGTATCCAACCCTTGTATCCGTCTTTTCTTTGATATGGTCGTCAATATCCTCAAAGGCAGTTTTAATGTCCGAAAAGTCCGTATCAATTTCCATGGTTTCTTTAAGTTCTGCCGTCGCCTTTTTAAACTCACTGAAAGCACGGCCTAAAGATTTTGCCAGATCAGGCAGTTTCTTGGGGCCAATAACAATCAGGGCGATCGCCATAATCAAAAACATTTCAGGCATGCCGATGCCGAACATAAAAAAACTCCTTGGTGTTTGTTGTTTAGAATGTAGTTGTTAAGCCGTAAAGCTACGAAGACACTCAGATGCAAAAGTCATTTGTCACTGGTCATTTGTCATTGGGTATTCGGCCGCTTTTCATGCACAAATGACCAATGGCAACCTGTTAGCAGCAAAGCAGGTCTTTAATGTTCAGTTCAAAGCTTAATTTCAACACTTCGTGACCGGTTACATCTTGTTAAAAGCTTATAATTCAATTTCACTCTTTGTGCCTTAGTGGCTGAAAAGCTAATTTAAAAGAATCAATTAAGTACTTGTTTTACAAAAGAGAGTCAAGTGAAACACTTAAGCCCGGAAAAAATTTCATAAATAACTTCTTTACAAAAACTCCGGCCTAACCCGGCTTAAGAATCAGAAAATAGAGCCGGCCCGGGTGTTGCATATAACCGGCTGCAATTTCTGCATAAGACCCGCTTCCCCAAAAAAGGTCCGCACGACCAGGGCCGCGGATGGCTCCGCCGGTATCCTGGCTTAGAACAAATCGGCCGAAATTTGTCCAGCTACTAATCTGTCCATCGGTATTGATGAATGGTTTTTGTGTTGCGATAAAGACAAGCGCCGGCAGAGGAAATATGCGTCTGTCCAGCGCTATGGATCTTCCGGGCGTCAACTTGACATTAAGACAGCCCAACGGACCCTCTTCCTCTATTGTAAAAAACACATAGCTTGGGTTGTAATTTAGAATGTTTTCAGTCTCTTCGGGATGACTGTGTAAATATTCGCGGATTTTTTGCATCGACATCTCTTCGCGCGATATTTTGCCCTCGTCGATGAGAAGTTTGCCAATGCTGCGATAGGGGTGACCATTGGTGTCATTATAGTGAACATTAATGGTATTGCCATTGTCTAAATAAATCTTGCCCGATCCCTGGATTTGCAAAAAAAAGAGGTCAACCGGGTCTTTGATCCAGGCCAGTTTACGAGCCCTGCCTTCCAGGACCTCACTGTTGGCAATTTCATTGCGATCATAGTAAGGTACGACGGTTTTGCCTTCAAGCCGGCCTGTTATTTGTTCACCCTCGTATTTTGGGGAAAATGGAGCAAGATCGATTTTAATAAGATCATCAGGCAGGGTGAAAACCGGAACCTGATATTCAGCATCCTGATCGAGACTTCCCTGTAATAAAGGTTCGTAATATCCGGTAAAAAGTACCTGGCCGCGTTTGTCATGACCTATAGAGCTGTAAACCAGGTAGTTCGATTTGATAAAGGATTTCAGGTCTTTGGTTGGTGGTTTTTTTAGAATAAAATCAAGAAAATATTCAAACGACATGATCATATGCGAGGCCGTGAAAGCATCCTTTCCGAACGTAAAAGTGTTCTCGGAAGGAATCTGCTTCAGGTATTTTATACTCTGCAGGATGCTTTGTTCCAATCCGTCATACAGCATGTCATCGGCAAATGCGGGATAGGAGGACGCAGAAAGCTTTTCCAGCGGATATTTTTTACCGGCGCAGCCTGTTAAAAACAAAGCCAGCACGGCAGCTAAGAATATAACCGCAATGTTTTTGTAGAAAAACGAATTGCTCATGATTACGTAGTGTCCACAGTCCGTTGTCAGTGGTCAGTAGCCTTTTTGTTTGCTAATACTCAGATCAAGCATAAATTTGAAAAAGATTCGCTCATATATGGTTGCATGGACAGTGCTTATCATCCTTTGCGACGGACAACGGACGACGAACAACGGACATTATCCAACGTTTAGTTATTCCAATTAGGATGAAGCCCCAAATTCATGTTTTGATTGCACATTGTTTCGTACAAATGTCCCGCTTTTTCCGCCCGATTTTTTAACAAGACAGATGTCAGAGATGGTCATGGCCTTGTCGTATGATTTGCACATATCATAGATCGTCAGTGCAGCCACAGATACGGCTGTCAGGGCTTCCATTTCAACACCTGTTTGACCGAAGATTCGAACCGTTGCTTCTATCTTAAATGCACAAGCATCTTGTTGCGGATAAAAATCGACGGCAATATGGGTTATATTGATTGGATGGCACATGGGAATAAGGTCTGACGTCTTTTTTGCCGCCATGACGCCGGCAATTCTTGCCGTCTCTAAAACATTCCCTTTTTTAACGTTTTGGTTTTGTATCTTTTCAAAAGTTGCCGGGTTCATGGAAACAACCCCCTGGGCAACGGCAACCCGTTCGGAAGGTTTTTTGTCGGTGACATCTACCATGCGCACCTGCCCCTGCTCGTCGATGTGTGTAAATTCTTCCATAAATCACCTCATTTCCGGTTTGCCCGGGTTAGGTAATGTACATTGTATCTACCCTATCCCGTCGTTTTAGAAATTCAATTTGCTCATCAAGTGTCGAAAATCCGGAAAGATCCAATTCCTCAAACTCACCGGGACCGGTATTCGTCTGTTTCATAACATTTATAACAATTTCATCCAATTGTTCTTTTGAAATTTTGGGAACTCTGGTAATCGAGCTTTTCTGTGGAACACCATTTTCGATCTTAAAATTATAGCTTACCATTTCCAACATGCCATTGGTCTTTTCCTTTGCCAAAATGCGGTATTCAAAATTATAATGGCGCCCGGCCATGGGACGAAAATAATAGAATTTATACAAACGTTCACCCCGCTTTATGCGCATCAAAAAGTGATCTTGTTCAGGGGGTGACTTTTTTGGCCGTGCGTTTTTACGTCGCTTTTTCATGTCTATGAGCGCCTTTGTCTCAACTTCATTTTCCAGGAGTATGTTGAGGATCCAAACTCATTTTTAAAATCCGGAGTTTTTCAATAGATCCGAATCTTTCACAACGGCTTTTACCTCCCGACGGAATGCACTGAACCTGTTAAATTTTTCGTTATAGTATTCATGCAGTATTTTAGCAGCCTTGTTTTTTTGCTCCGTAGCCGCGTAGGCCTCGGCAAGAGAGCCCAGCACCTGCGCAGCCCTTTCATAGGCGCGCCGGTATTTGTTGGAAACAATATGTTCAATTCGACTTTTTCCGATTTTTTCAGCCCATTTAAAATATTCGGTTCTTTTGGCTTTTGAATACTTTTTTTGCTTTAATCCGCTGATGATCTCATCGTAAAATGAGGTGCCCGTTTCGTCATCGACTAAAAACCTTTCGGAATAGACTGATCTTTGGTTTGCATAGCCCCTTAGAAGGGCTTTGATGGTAACCGCCTTTTCGCAATGACCGGCAAGGACCGTTACAACAGAGCCGAAAACAACCCCTGCATTGCTTTGGTATGACCAGCCCACACTTTTTTCTTTTCTGGATATGGTAAATGCAGTATCCAGTCGGCCGGCCATCAAAAGGGTCTTTATATATAGGGTTTTTTGATCGCCATCCATTGACTTATGGGACTTGAAATGGTTTATAACCACATCAAGTTCTCGATCCCTTGCATCCTGCCTTATGGCTTCATCCACAAGGTCGAGCAGGTTCTGATCACTCATTCTGGAAAAAAAGCTTTCCCGCCTTCCCCTCAGCAAGGTCTTGGTATCATTTTGATTTTCTGCCGCATCGATTATAAATTTCGCAACACGCTCCCTGAACCGGCCTTGTTTTAATGCTTTCAGGCCTTCTGCGCCGACGTTAATAATGCCTTTGGGGTCATTGTTCTGTTTCAGGATGTTGAGCCAGAACAAGTATCCTTGAGGCTGACTGTTTGCCCATTTTTTTGCCAGCTTTGACACACCGTTAATCCCTTCAAGACGATAAACTGTTTCCAGGAGCAGAACAGCAGGCCTGCCTTTTGTTCCTTTTTTAACCAAAACTTTTTTCCAGGCCGGCAAAAACGATTCCAGATCTTCAATCTCGCCGGGCCTGGCATCAACAACATCCTGCATCAAGGGATAGTCTTCATCATATTCATGTTCATTGTAGGGGTCGGACGCATCGATTTCCATGGCTGCAGCAAGTTCATCAAGCCTTTTATCCGCATCTGTAGTTTCGTAGACACAGCGGCAGTATCTGGCCCTGGCTTCCCTGATATCGATTTCAGGCCCGAACCCAAAATATGTGTGTTCCTTGATATAATTGATCAATAGGAATAAGGCTTTATAAACGCTGCGCGCATCTTTAAGTCTGTCATTCAAAAACAGGTTTTCGGCATCATCAAAAAACGAAACCAGTTCATCGGTCTGCTCCTGGCTGATATAATCAGGTTCGTCATCATAATATCCATTGCCTTCCCATTCATCCGGATCATCCCAGTAGCTCCCGTCTTCAATGGAATCAATTCTTTCCTCAATGCTTTCCTTCAGCGCTTGAATATCGTCAAGAATTTGCTCAACCGGATCTGCTTCAGGTGCTGCTGCCGATTTTCGACCCGGAAGGCATGATTCGATTTTTTCCAGAAAGTGGACCCTGGTCGAAGTTGGGACATCCTTTGCAAGGCTTATGATTACATCTGTCAGCTCTTGTTTCGAAAGGGCGTCACAATATCCCGCAATTGTATCCAGGTAAGGTTTCAGGGCTATTTTGGCTTTTTTCATCATGCCTTCAGCTGTTTTCAAAGCGAAAATTTGAATAGGGTTAGTTCAACAGGACATTATTGCAAGACATAACACGGGGAGAATAATATCTCAAATCTGGAACAGGAAATGTAAGCAGGCTTATGGTCTATTTCGCCTTTTTTAGTGCTGTTATGGCAAAATCACAGTATTAATTCCTTGTGATTCTTTTTTAGCCAGCCTAACACATCTGTTTTCAATTCTTTCACAAAATCAATGAGTTCATCGGCATCAGCCCCTGTGACCCCTCCCACATAGTCATATTCCACAATATTTTTTTTGGATCTGCATGCGTCCAGGTATTGGGCATCGTCCATTCTTTCTTTTCCAAGTATTAACGGTAATGCTTGAATTGTGCGGTAATGCTGCAATGATTTTTCGGCTTTGAAACCTTCCGTGTAGAGTAGAATGGTAC
>JACNIG010000449.1 GCA_014383215.1 Candidatus Desulfatibia vada
TATTCAGACATTATATTCATTATGTGATATTGACTTTGGTATATAAGTTTCTGTGAGTTAAAAAGTGCTCGCTGCAGAAAATGTTAATAGGTGTTTTGGCCGTATTGAATTGGCAGCTTTGCTGGCAGAGAAGACATCAAACATTAGCGAAGTCTTTGTCTCTCGCCCTTCATTATGTCGAGATAAACTTAAGTGCGCGTTAAAAAGGGAGTTTGAGGGCCCGGGTCTCGAAACTCTTCGGAAATCTAGCTGCTATCTCTATCAGGATTTTCTTTCTCATAAATAGGTTTTTTGATTTTGAACATCATAAAAGTACACGACTAAAATGCTGGCTTGGAGGTAAAGAAAAGAGTTTTGGAAGACTTAGGTGTAGCCAGTACTATCTATTTCATGCCAGGACTCCTGATAAGAAGATTGGTGATACTGACATTGAGGTCAATCGTGTGTTATTGCTGACAGAGATTGAAATTCAATAAAAAGTAAAGGCCGGCGCAATCATTGATTTAAACGCTTTATATGCCGCCAAGTTGATAAAGGAGTTATAATGATAAACAAATTAAGCGTGCCTGTAGGTGATTTTCACCTGGGGAGCGCAGAAAAAAATGCGATATTAGAGGTACTGGAAAACGGTAAAATATCTGAAGGGGTTATGACGAGCAGATTTGAAGACTCCTTTAAAAAATACATCGGAACAAAATATTGTATTGCAACAAGTTCTGGGACTTCTGCACTTCAACTCATATTTTTGATAATGAAGAATCATTCAAAATTTAGGCAAAAAATCGAAAAGAGAAAATACATAATAACGAATCCCGTAAACTACATTGCGACTGCGAACGCAATTACGCTCAGCGGGTATGAACCTTTTTTTGTTGATATCAATAAAAAGGATTTTTCTTTGAAGATTGAAGAAGTTGAAGACGCAGTTACATCCTTGGGCAAGGAAAATGTGGCGGCATTGCTGCCGGTGCATGTTCTTGGCTATCCAAATGATATGAACAGGCTGCGAAAGATTGCAGATGAAAATGATATCTTGCTTATTGAAGACTCCGCGGAAGCCCATGGTACGATTTTTAATGGAAAAAGAACCGGATCTTTGTCCAGCGCCGGTATATTCTCTTTTTATATCGCGCACAACATACAAGCTGGTGAAATGGGGTGCATTGTAACTGACGAAAAGGAGATTTACAAGCTGGCAAGAAGTTTGAAAGCAAATGGGCGTATTTGTGATTGCAATATCTGCACAAGATCCAAGGGGGTTTGTCCACACTACGAGGACAATTCAAGTCTTGGCGATTTCGACCCGAGGTTTTATCATCATTTGATAGGCCTGAATTTTAAAACAATGGAGTTTCAATCTGCTTTGGCGCTCACTCAGATGGAAAAAGTGGATTACATTTTTTCTGCCAGACAGGATAATGTTAAGTATCTAAATGAAAAGCTGGTAAAATTTAACGACGTTATGTTTTTGCCTTTGTATAGTAAAGATGTGAGCTACCTGGCTTATCCATTGGTTTTGAAGGACAATTTCCCATTCGAAAGACACGAATTCAGAAAAAAACTCGAAGATTGCGGCATTGAAAATCGCCCTATCTTTGGTTGCATACCAACGCAGCAGCCGGCTTACAGCTTTTTGAGAGAGAAATATAAAGGAAAATTAAAGAATGCGGAGTATGTAGGAAGTAAAGGGCTCTATTTGGGTTGCCATCAATATTTAAATTTGGAGCAATTAGATCATATTGTTAATGTCTTGGAATATTTATTAGATGGTGTCATTTAGTATTTAAAAGCAATTTCAGCATTCTTCATCAATCGCTTTACACTTTCTCAGAATGACCGATGAATTCTAAATGGCTGCAAAAGGCTCAAGAATATTAATTTGCCACATTTAAGATAGCCCTACCTTATTTATAAGGGAGGATACCTGCAATAAATCTTTGTCCCGACAAAGCTAAACAACTCGATAAAAAATGAAATCTATAAGTTTTTATAAAAGTAGACACTGAGGATAATATGAAAATTGTCTGGCTTCACACTCATCTGCTGATTCCTACCGGTGGCACGAAGTTTATTTATGAAGTTACTAAACGAATACATAAACACACGCCTGTTACTCTTTTTTGTGAACAGGCAAGAGATGATATTGCAAAAATGTTTGAGGATGCCGGGGTTCAAGTAAAAATCATCGGAACCGACACTAGCACTTCTGCCTTTTATTGGATGAACCTCAGAAAACGACTCGACAATGAGTTCATTAAACTGGAAGAAATGATAGACCCTGATTCGACAATTATCAGTCATATGTTCCCAATGAATGTTCTTGCAAATCGTCTGAGCAATAAAGCAGTGCAGTATTGTTATGAACCTTTTGCATTTTTTTTCTCAGATACAATGATCAATGGCTTAGGCCTGGCAAAACGTCTTTTTTGCAGATTTCTTACGTGGAAATATGCCAACCTGGATATTGAAAACACTCGAAAATCAACTTCCGTTATCACATTAAACCCGATAACTCAGGAACAGATTAAGAAAACTTACGGCAAATCAAGCATTTTAAGCCTTGCTGGTGTTGATTCAGACTTTTTTAGTCCAAAAACAGAGGACAAGTTCAGAAAACAGTTTCCAGGTAAGAAGCTGATAATGCACAGTACTGATTACTCGCCGGTCAAAGCCACAAATCTGGTCATTAAAGCAATGCCATATGTTTTAAAAAAAGTTTCTGATGCTGTTTTGCTTATAAGTAATACAGTTAATGATATAGCTGGCAGAACAAAAATGGCACAATTGGCAGAAAAAGTAGGTGTAAGGCAAGATATAAGTTTCGTGGGGCGTTTAGATTTTCCCGATGTCCCGATTTTCTACTCGAATGCTGACGTTGTAGCCCAACCAGCATTTGCAAAAGACGCTGGGACAGCAAGTATGAATTTGGCTGTTAAAGAAGCAATGGCGTGTGAGACCCCAGTTGTTAGAGCAGATATAACAGATGAAGATGTGGAACACGACATAAGCGGGATTCTAGTTCCCTCAAATGACGCCCAAGCCCTGGCATCAGGTATTATCAGTATTCTGAATAATTCAGAAAAAGGCCCAAAGATGGGAAAGCTTGGGCGGATAAGAATTGTTCAGCAGTATAATTGGGATCGTGTTTCGGACATCATTTATAATGAGATAAAAAAAGTTCATGAAAGGGAATAGCATAGTGAAAAAAGTTTTGATAACCGGCATTGGAGGCTTTGCTGGAAGATACTTGACGAAGGCGCTTAAAGGGAAGGTTGATATTTTTGGTGGAGAGCTTGATCCGGAAAAGTGTTGCCAGGGTGAATTCTACCACAAACATGCAACAATTTATTCAATGGATATAAATCAAAGAGAGCAAGTGTGTGAGCTTCTCGATCAAATAAAACCGGACATCATTTATCATATGGCCGCTGTCGTTCCAATTTATATCGCAATTTCAAATCCCGAGATTCCATTGACGACGAATGTATTAGGAACATTAAATCTTTTTGAATCTCTGAGAAAATTAGAGCAAAAACCACGAGTAATCATGGGAGGTTCATGTGAAGAATACGGGTTAATTAAACCTGAAGAGACTCCAGTTTCTGAAGAACAGCCATTGCGTCCAGCGAATACTTATGCTGTCAGCAAAATTGCACAGACAATGCTTGGGATTCAATATTTTCGATCATACAATTTACCGATTATGACTGGTCGTGCATTCAACCTAACCGGACCAGGGCAACCTCCCGTTTATGCATGTTCATCATTCGCCAAACAAATAGCTGAAATTATGCTCGGATTAGCATCTCCTGTTGTTAACGTCGGAAACCTCTCTGCAAAAAGAGATTACAATGATATCCGTGATATCGTAAGAGGTTA
>JACNIG010000180.1 GCA_014383215.1 Candidatus Desulfatibia vada
AAAGATTTCTTCAAGTCGGCTTTGACCATATCTCTCAGCTTTTTCGGTTCTTCAACATAAGCTTCGGGTCCTAAACTCATGATCCATTGTTTGATTTCGTCCAGGCCGGCGACCTGAGAGATCAATTCTAACCCGCATTTCTCATGAAGAATTTATTTTGTTTGTTAAAACAACAATAAACCGATTCGAAATCCAGAGATTATATTAAAATCGGGTGACTCCTATCAAAAACACGCTGTTTAGATGATTTCTATCATTTAAAAATAAATTCTTCACCAAAGGCGAGCCTGAACAACACAGGAACGGCGTTATGCATCCCTCGAAGTAAAAAGCTACGTCTTCAGGCTGAAATGCCCCCGACGTCGGGATTTCGCTGTGCTCAACTTGCAAATGAGCCGTTCAGTCTCGTGAGAAAACCGGGTTAAAGACCCATCGCGCAATTTCCGAGACCTTTGACTTTCGTGCCATATTTTTTCACCGATGTATCTTGCCCAGGCTGACGTAATGCAAACCTTCACTGTGTATAACTCATCATGTATAACCTTAAAACAATGCTTGGTGTATTCATCGAGGTTAAAATCACAGGACATTTCGAATTTTTCGTCTGCCTTGTATCGGATTTTATTTTTTTGCGCCCGAATAGCGCCCGAATAGCGCCTGGTTTCGCCTGAATTACGCCTGGTCAGGCGCTTTTGAGGAACTTCCGGCACGCCTCTTAGATTATAAGTTCTGTCTTAACCTTCGATTTATTTGATAAAGGGGTTACCTTCAGTCAGTCGTTTGCACCCTTTGGGAATCATGACGAATGACCTTTGATAAGATTTTTGGCCCACCGCACAACGTCATCGGCCTGCTGGATGGCCTCACGGTATTCTTCGTCCGGCACAGGTTCTGCAAGGCCTGGATATCGTGCTTCCCAGGCGTAAGCAGTAAGGATCTGAGCCGCTTCTACTTCAGGCGGAATGGTTATTCCCTTGTCCATAAGGTCTGCTAAAAGTTCTCCCAGATCATGGGTGTAGCGAAATGTCAGATCGTGTTTCTTATATACCGCCTTGATGGCTTTTTCCGCCGCCTGCTGAGCATGAAAGCACAAGTCTTCATAATACCCTTCGTCGGGCAGAGGGACACGGGCTAAGGCCAGGTCACCAATCGCGCGTGCAAGCCAATCCTCAGAAGAGCCGGGAACATGTTTATCCTGTGGCATAATAGAGCTCCTTTCCTTCCCGTAGCGCCGGATAGAGTACCAGGGAAGTGTTCTCGCCATGCTCTTTGACATCTGTTTCCGTCACCACAATGATGTCCTTGGCCACACCCAGTCCTGTTAGGCTGCGGTAAATGGTCTGAGCGGTACGCCTGCGGTGAATGCCGTCCGGCATTACGACCAGGACATCTAGGTCGCTTTCAGGATTCATCTCTCCGCGTGCCGCCGAACCGAAAAGAATCAGTCGTTTCGGCTGGACGACCTGCAGGATTCTACGAATCAGCTCATCCAGGATTGGGTTGTTTGTTGTATCGGATTCTTTCATCATAATTCTCCGTTAAAAGATTATCATGTATCTGCAGGACGGAAGTCTAAAGCAATGTAAGTTAACAGGGAGCATAGGAAGGTCTTAATGCATCGGGCATGTTATCCCATGTACGTCCGAATAGCAGTCTCCCATTTTATGTTTTTTGATGTCTTTTTCAGCCACTTTTTCACCTGCATCCCGTCTCCTGGTAAGGTTCAGCCAGGCTTTGGCCTTTAGGGGTACCATGCAACTTGATCCATCATTTCCTCCAATGCCGATTCCACGCGTTCATCGTCATTCGCTTGCATGCTCAGGTAGAGGGATAACCGGTCCACCACGCCTTCTTTTGAAAACAGCTCCGGAGGATAACTCCAAATTTCCAACTCACAGGCGCCTGGTTCCACAATTTCCAGTATTCTTATGTTTTTGCCGGTCTTAATCCCTTTCCACTTCTTTCCTTCCAGGGCAAACACAGGATTTGCAGGCTCTGCCAGAGCGGAATAGTAAGCCAGGGCAGACAGACCCGCTTTCATACCCAATGGCTTATTGAGAGAATGTTTTACCCACAATCGCTTTTTAACAGGACTTCGCAGTCTTTCAAGGGCATTTCTCCACAACTCTTTCTTGTTTCGATCGAAACGCAGGACCCTCTCCCGGCCCTCCATGGAAATTTGTCCCAATCCGGCGCCCTCCAGTTCATTCAAAGCACGCGTCATTGTCATGGCTGTGTAACCCAAACGGTTCGCTAACTTCTTTGGGGTGAAACGAGGTCCGCCCTCGCGTTGCAGGGTATATAGAACTACCACTTGCGTTGAAGGGCTCCAGGGCGAATCCATATTCCGGATCTTTTTAAAATGCTCTCGCAAATCGATTCCAAGAAATGGGAGATACATCTGATTTCCGGGAATAACAAAGGGCACCTTTTGCTCAATCAGTCGTTTACGATTATATGCGGTCACTTTCTGCTGTATATAGATGATCTCATGCTTCCATTTTTTTTGAACCTGAATAATGTGTTTACGGATAGTTGCGGGAGTGTTCTCTGTCTTATCTTTAGCGACCATTGCCAGGCAATGCGTCCCAAGCATAGGCACCTCAAAAAACGCATACAGGTTCCGAAGGAAAAACGGCAGCTTTTCAGCCTCCTCCCATTTTTTCGGCAGCACATATATATCGAGAGTTTCTTTCAGATAACGCTCAAAGCTGATGTCCATTTCTACCATTGCCCGCACCAAAAGTAACTTAATTTATGCACACTAACACTCTTAATGTTAGTGTGCAAGATGATTGTTATTTTATTTAATATATTCTTTGTGACCTTCGCCTGGAAAACCGATTGAAACCAACCTTATGCGAATTCCCTTTTTTTTCCTTTCTAAAAGCGGATAGACAAAGAATGCGCTCACCTTCGGCCAGCGCTGCTCCGGATACCGTGCGAGATTCAAATGTTACATTTTCTCCCAAACCAATAGAAGGATGTCTTTCTCCTTTGCTTTTAAGCGCTGATGCGATAAAACGACGAGCCTTGTCCGGTGGTACAGATTCTTTGCGCGAAGTGTCACGGCTGTCCAAAGCATCAAGCGCATAGCTCTTCACAAGCTTATCGAAAAACCTCTTGAACGTGTCATGACAACCAAAAACCTCCAGACCTAGTATCTGTCCGTCGATGGCAAACACCGCACCGACCTGCCACTCAATTAATTGAAATTTGCTGAGAAACTCAGACAGTGTATCTTCATAACTATCAAAAACATCAGCCATAGCATGAGTAGGGGATTCCACACTCATACGGGCTGACTTTTCGGAAATATTATCCCAGATACGGCTCTGATCAGATTGATAGCCTCTCCCTTGCTTCAGGCTAAATTTTACATCTTCTTGATGCTCTCTTCGAAGCGATGCAGGCATCATTTTTTTACCGGATGTAAACGCTTTTGATCTGTAGCTCCAGCGCCCTTGCTCCACACAACTGACTGGAATAACGACCTCAGTTTTCCCGGCGATTAAAAAGCTTGAGTTAACAATCCGATCTTGCTTGGCACCGACCAGCTCTTCGCCTTCTATAATCAGAACGCTCTTTTTGCCTAAATTTTTGAGTTTTAGCTCCGGAACACTACCCTCAGCGTCCAGTTCAGTGATTTGAATTAAGTTCTGATCTAAAGCCTGCTCAAGTGTCAGATAGTCAGGTTCAATCCCATCTGGTGCCAGCAATGGAAAAATTGTTAATTTTTGATGAACCTGCTTGCGTGCAACTTTAGCAATTTCTAAAAACGATTTGATTTGTTCCATGATACCCTCCTTTATTTTTTAAAAGGAGCTTATCATGTGTCATTGTCAGATAAGGACAAAGTGAATAAAAAAT
>JACNIG010000450.1 GCA_014383215.1 Candidatus Desulfatibia vada
ACGATATGGCTGGTCCCTACGTCCAGACCCACCTGCGAGGCAGGGCTGCCTGCTGATACCGATGCCTTCCAGCTTATTCCAAGGTTAGAAAAAGTTAATCCTAAACTAAAAATCGTTGCAATGACGGGATACGATACCGCAGAATTAGAAAAGGAAATCAGAAAGTTAGGTGTTCTCCACTACATTCGCAAACCATTTACAAGCAATGAATTAAAAACGCTTTTAATGCATGTTCAAGAATTTTTCCATCTGATCGGCTAAATTTTTCTAAACTTTATCTTAAAAAATCCGATAACAAGGTAAGGAGATACAAAATGTACGTTGAGCCGATTAATATATCACAAAAGAGCTTGGCTCCGGGAACCCAGAAAAGGCTTCCGGCAGATAAAGGGATAAATCTGCAAGCAGCAAATGCCGCAAAGCCTGATAAAGAGCCGGATTCATCTCATGTTAAAGCACTGGTGGCGGATATTCAGAACAATCTGAAGAATGTAGGTCTGCGCTTTTCAGTCGATCAGTCTTCCGGCACAATTATGATAACTGTCACTGACGAATCATCAGGTAAAGTCATAAGAGAGATCCCGTCTTCGGAGATTTTACAGCTTGCGGCTAAAATGGATGAAATGGTCGGCATGATATTCGACAAAAAGAGCTAACCCGCTTTTCTTTTGTAAAAAAACCTAACTGTTAACCCTCTCCCTCAACTTGCCGGAGCATCTAAACGTAGCCACCTTCCTTGGAGGGAGCATCATGCTGCCGCCAGTAGCAGGATTCCTGCCCCTACGTTCCTGCTTTGCCTTTACACAGAACTTCCCGAATCCACTAATCAATAAATCATCTCCGGATGCCAAGGTTCTTTTCATGATTTCAAGCAGTGTCTCGACTGTTTCTGTTGCCTGACGTTGGTCGTAACCGTTTTTGTTCATAACTGCTTTGATGAGATCGGCTTTTGTAAATGCCATGATGGGTTCTCCTTCGTGTCTACAAGATCCAAGATAAAATTGCTGTTCCAAGGATTATGGTTATGATCCCAAACAGCCTGTGGGTCTGATCTGATAACGTGTCTAAATACCAGTCCATAATCCTGTTATATAAGTTGTGCGGATTAGAGAATGCAAGTGCCCCTTCAATGAGAGACATAAGTCCAACAAACCTTATGAACCAAGGGAAGCGACACACAGATGCGGAGAATAAAAATAGTATCCCCGCTACAAACGGCAAAATGGAGAGGATTCTCAGGTCAATTCCTTTGACGATCCTTTTCATAACATTTTTGGTCTCATCCGTATAAAGAATCATACAACATCCCATTGCGATCCAGATCAAGCTGATTGCATACAGAAACCACTTCATAATGATGTCCTCATAAATTAATAAGTTATTGTGGAAAGCCTGTTGTTGGAGGAAGGTTGCCGTATATTCACAAACATAACGGCATTTGTCAAGATGTTATAACCTTTGAACTTAGAACCCTGAACCTAGAACCGGTCAGTTTAGGTGATGGATAATGTACAATAACAAAAGGGGCGATCCAGATGAATCGCCCCGTACAAAGGTTTTGAAGAAAGGTTAACAATCTAACAAAGCCCCTGCCTAATGACTTCCCAAAATGCCGTTATTTTCTCCGGTCTGCATCGATAAAAGTATTATACTTGAGGATGCCCGGCTGAAAAGATGCACGTACACCCGAGAAGACGTACATTGTGTATGCCACCTCAAACTCCCTTTCAAAAGTATAACCGTTGGAGGCTAAGGGCCATCACATGGTTTATATTTATGTGTTGAAGTCGGGTGGCAATTAATTTTTGCTTGTTCTAAAAATAAACCCAATAAAGCAAAAAGCCAATCAGTAAAACAATGTATAAATGTCCTAGAAAGACAGTATTTTGCTGTGCGGGGTACCTACCTCTTGCATTCTTTGGCTCGAGGTTTCCTATGCCACTCCTTCATAAAAGAATCCGTCGTAAAGGAAGGCGCTGGCGATTGCTTCGCAGTCGGCCCCACTGACGCCCGCTCGCCTCATGGTTGGCCGCCATGCGTTGCGAACAGTTTCAACGATGTTATCGAGAATAACTGTCGCTTCTTTTTCGGATAACAGGAAACGACCATGTTGGCTCATTAGATTTTTGCGGTTGGCATAGCGTCCGGCGTTGCCGCACACCATGGCAAGATCGCGCCTTTCCAAGGCGATCATGGGAGTAGGCGTTAGGTCATAGGCAGGGCTTAAACGCCAGTCTCGGCCTTTTGCCAGCAAGGCATGATTGCGCGGATGATCGTCCAGGTTGGACACCGTCGCGTTGAAACACATTCTACCGAAAAGCTCCCGCAGGTCGGCTTTCGGTTCTGCGCTCACACGCCGGATCTCATCTGCAAACAGGATGTAGGACCAGTCTCGTCGCGCTGTCGGGCTGTCATAACTTTGCAACATAGTCAGCGCACTGACCATGCGATGCCGTCGGTAACCTTCTTCTACACGATCTCGGTCGAACCGGCGCACGAGCAGAACCTCACGTCCGCCAACAGTTGTAATGTCGCTTTGGGCCACGGTAAGATCGCAAGTTTTGGCAAGCTTCAATAGACCATGCTCCACACGGGGATGGTTCCAGCGGTCATCATGTCGGGTGAACTTGGCAATCCATAGGCCCTGTCCATGTTCCACAACAGCTTTAGGTCTGGCACCGCCCATTGATGTGCCGACCAACATGAGTTCCTCGACCTGTCTGGTGCTTGAGCTCTCAAGGATTGGAGCTTCTTCAATTATGGCATCGGCTGTGGCCTGTAGAATTTGCAGATCAAGCGTACGATTGAACCGACGCTTTGGGGCCGGTGGTTCCACGTTGAGACCGAACCCCAACGCACCCGCCCGGTCATCTGGGCCGTACATCAGGCAATCGAACTCTTCAAGCTGCGTGTGACCGGTGTGTCGTTCAATGACTCGCCGCCCCCAAAAATCAGGCATGGAGTCACGGATCGCGCCAAAGAAGCCCTCCATCCGGGCGGTTTCGTATGAACCCCTGCGGAGTCGCAACTCTACAGGGTCAAGCTCGACCGCATCATTCCTTTCAAGGTAACGCCGTCCGTAGACGAACTGTCCTACTGGGTCACCATCTGGAGTTGGAGACACTCGGAAGCGCCCGGCTGTGACGAATTCAGTCGCACCAGGCGGCACGATGTAGACATAGCATTCACGCTCAGAAGTCATCGTCCATCTTCCTTCGTTTAGGTGCGGTTTTGGGGCTTCTGGCCCGCTCCAGAATCTTGCCTTCCTCATCACGGTCCGGATCGGCTACCTCCCGCATATCTCTAAGAAGGCCGAGCGCCCACAGCGTGCCCAGATAGGCGGCGATAGCGGTGGTGGGCTTGCCTTTCTCGATATCGGCTAACACATATCGTGAGAGGCCAATGCGTTCGGCGAGCTGCTCCATGGAAAGCTTGCGCCGCAGGCGGGCAGTGCGGATGTTACGACCCAACTGATTAAGTACGTTCTCGACCGCGGCTGGCGGAGATTTTGCGATTTTACTGATCCGTGTCATGTTGCTTTAAAACACCTCAAAAGCGTTATATGTTTCTTTAAACTAACATAATATGATTTCGAAGCTCGGTCAAGAAAAATTTGAATGTATGTTGCTTTAAAACACCTTAAAAGCTTTTAATAGTGCTTTAAAGCAGCAAGAATGGGTCGAATTCGCTTCCGATACAATAGAGCCGTAGATGCCATGGATATTTACTGTCACTGGATTCCGGGTGAGGGTAGCTGTGGATGGAGATTAAAACGGTTTCAAATCTTGCCATCCGAGTATTTTTATATTGAGCATGCGCTTTGCGAATTTCCCTTTATGTGCTTGAACATTTTATTATGAACCGCTAT
>JACNIG010000329.1 GCA_014383215.1 Candidatus Desulfatibia vada
TGTCGAAATGGCCTTGAATTAACCCCTAAATGAACCTACAACTGTCGAACAGAAGATTAAGCTGCTTTATTTCTGACACATGGTTATCCCAGGATTTTGTCTTATTTAGAGCTTTCGGATATCGAAACCAAACAACATATTCTTGATTAAGCAACATACTTTTTACTTTTTGAAGATATGTTTCAAGAAGTTCGTTGTTTGGGAACCTTGCGGTTTCAATTTTCATAATCATAAGCTTTATAACGAATAAAGAATTGATGTTTTGCGAAGCCAAAACATAATTCCGGTTGAACTAAGCCGTGTGTTTCATTTGGATTTTAAAGTAAGTGTTTCCAGAGTGTACATTCATGTTTGGCAGGAGTCAATATTGCGGTAATGACATGATCGTGTAAAGCTTTTATTTGAGAGATGCTCTTTGACATTTCAGATGACACTCTATTCACATATTGATCTTTGTTACTGGCGATTTCAGCCCACAAAGAGCGCAGCACGCCTGTCGCAGCTTTGGGAGTACAAAGGCATGATCGAATAACCGATTGATTTGGCAACATCCAGCAGTGTTCATGGCGGAGCTCTTGCTGATTTTGGCAGCGATTTGACCAAGCGCAGGTTTGCACCGCAATGTGGGCAGTTATACGGTTCGTTTACCGTTGGGGTGTCTTCTGGTTCACCGATATCGTTCAGTAGGTATTTTACAACAGCCAGGAGGTGTCTGCTGCCGGGAGATAGAAATCCGTAATAGCGGATTTTGATGAAGCCTTTTGGTAGCACATGCTGTAGGAACCGATAAATAAAATCTCAAGTTTCGCACCCCTGAAATGGCGCAAATCCGCTTAAAGCATCGGTTAGAGCGTCTAAATAGTGCTGAAAATCTTCATTAATTTTGAAAAGGTCAAAAATAGTTGAGAAGGAGACGAGAAAGAGGCCACGGAAAAAATCCCAGAGCCTATGGGCATAGGTTGTAACCGCTGTCTCGTCTGCTATATGATCAAACAATTCGCCCAACGTCGAGTAGTTTTCGAATTTATTTAAATAATTTAAAAGGTTATATCTCAGAAAACTGGCCGTGGTGGCAAATACTTGAGCATTAAAGTCGTTACTTTGATCTTTGCCGAGTTCAAGTTGCTGTTTGCATTCTTTGAAGCACACTTCTATCGGCCAGCGTTTGATATATATTTTTATGATCGTAGAGGCATGCAGCCGGGTATTGGTGCTGAGAAAAGCGGCCCATTTCGATTCTTTTTTCTTTTTCTTGCCCTTGATGCTATCTACTTCCGGTTCACGATACCCTTTAGAAAATACGATCACAGCTTCTTGATCAGATTTAGGCAGTTTCACTGTAACCCGTTTTAGTAACAACCCTGTTCTTTGATCTTTTTTAAGACCATTTTTAACTTTTTCATAAAGCTTTGACAGCTTATATTTTTGGCCTTTGTATTCGTATTGAACATTGCTGTCTTTAAGTCGGCAAACAACGTGAATACTTTCTTTGATCTTGCGAATTCCATTGATGAAGTCGGGCCAGGCATACCAGCTGTCAAACAGGACATAGCCGGGCACAATGCCGCAATTTACAGCGCTTTGGATCATCATTAACGCCAGTTCCAGTTTTGTATAATGTTTGGCTTCAAAGCTTCTTTGGCCACTGCTTTTTCTGGGATCGCCGATGTTTTCTTCAGGGCTTTTTTTGTTCCGCTTTTGCCCAAAACAATATGCAAAATCAAGTGGATAAAAACCATGTGAAGTAAAAAGTCCAAGGATTACGACGCAAAAACCCAATACACTGCGACCAATATTATGGTCATAAATGTAAGAGACGTTTTCAATCTTTTTGCCCAACTTGGCAAGAATTGTATCATCGATTACAAAATAGCGTTCTTCCTGTGGAGTATTATCAAGCTCAATCGCCTTGAAAATCTGGCTATTGACTTTGTACATGAAAGACCGCCACCGATATGCGGTATTATGTTTGAATCTATAGAGTGTATCCTTTCTGGATTTAGACCAATGTTGCCAATGTTTTTTACAAAAACTGTGAACAGATTTAACTTTCAACAAAGGCAATATCATCAATATAAACAGCAGATGTGATGCGTGATAACCGTCTTTTTTAATAATATTGGCTTTGCATAACCACGTTTTAAACTTTAGCGAAGAAAAAGCGCTGTCGATTCTTGATTCGATATTATTTTGGCCGTTTCTCAGATAATTTTCAATTTCTCCTTTGAATATTTTACACGTTGTGGTAGACATAACTTGAGGACTCCTTTTGTGAATATTTATATTTAATTCGGACAATTATATATAACACAAAATGGAGTCCTTTACTACTATAAAACAGAAGTAAAAGAAGTAATTATATGTTGCAAACCCGCATTAGGGGGTGCGAAACTTGAGTAAAATCAAACGCCGGTAGTGTTTTCGTTTCCCACTGATCGGTGTTGCTGCTCTTAAAGCGGAAGCTAACCTGATCGTTTTCGAGCTTTTCTATACGCTTGTTGGTGATGGCAACTCTGTAGATATAAGGCGCCAGGTATTTTAACGCGCTGCTACCGCTGCCGACCGGTTTGCAGTGAACCACCCAGTCTTTTTGCCAGACCTCGGCCGGTACGAAGTCGAAAAGATCTGTTTTTTTAAGCGCATCACGGAACTTGGCACGAAAAATGGGTGATAGCGCTTCAACGGGGACAAAAAATTCAGGGTTGGAAGGCAGCCATTTGCTGCGGTCCGGCGACAGTCCACCACCGGGCACGATGAAGTGGACATGGGGATGGTAGCCCATATCGCGCCGCCATGTGTGCAATCCACCCATCATGCCGATGTCACCGCCAACGAACCTTGGATCTTTGGCCAGTTTTTTCAATGCTGCAGCCGAGGATTTGAACAACAAATCATAGACCACTTTCTGGTTTGAGCGGGCAACGGTCCGCAACTCACAGGGCAGCGTAAAGGTTACCAGAAAGTAGTGTGTCGGCAGCAGCAGCTTGTGCTGTTTTTCTATCCAGCGTTGGGTTTTGTCCTGGCCGCATTTGGGACAGCTTCGGTTTCCACATGAATGATATGCATAGACAAACTGCTCACAGTCCGGATTTTCACAACAATACAGATGTCCACCCATCTGTTCGGTGCGGCAGTAGATAATATCGTTCATTGCCCGGTGGTGGCTGGGCAATATCTTTGAATCGAAGCAGTCTATGTAATCAGGTCCGTGGCGGCGGAATATTTCTGCCAGCTCGACCATGGCGTATCAAAGCTCGTCCATCAACTTATTGATGGATTTTACAGCCATGGTCTTTGCTTTTTCAGTCAGATGTGTATAAACACTGGTAGAGGCAGGACTGCGATGGCCCAGCCAAGCTTGGATCAGCCGCAGGTTAACACCGTCTTCCAGAAGATGAGTTGCCCATGAATGCCGTAGCGTATGCACCGTCGCTTTTTTGTTAATATCAGAGGTTTTCAATGCGCTACGTAAAGCGACCTGAACGCTGCTCTTGCTTACCGGTTTTGTGGCGCAAGGCATGTTTGTGCCGCCATAGCCGGCCGATGGGAACAACCAGACTTCGTTTCTGTGGCTTTTCCATTGTTCACGCAATAACTCCAAGGTTTTTTGCGGCAGGGGCACGTTACGGTCTTTGTTACCCATATGGCCCTTGGAGTGTCGGACACTGATGAATCCACGATCGCCGTCGACATCTTCGACTTTCAGTTGCGTGCCTTCGGACAAGCGCAATCCGCAGGAATAGATCGTGGTTAGACAGACCCGATAGCGCAGTAGCCGTACGTTGCGCAAAAGCTTACGAACTTCATCACGGCTGAGGACGACAGGAAGCTTTTTTTCATGCCCGGGGCGGATAA
>JACNIG010000451.1 GCA_014383215.1 Candidatus Desulfatibia vada
TTCCTCAGAGTCCCCGTAGATCAACCTTCAGAAGGGTAAAGTTATAATGGAATAGGATGTCCCCAAGGTCCTCGCGCTTTTCCCTCGAACCCTTGGATCCTGGGACCCTTGAACCCTTAAGATCACTCCAACTCTTTTGGAGATGATTCATATTTTAAAGCAACGGCACAGCAAATTTTTACTTAAACAACCTTAAGCCAAGAGCGAATTTGAAACCATATCTTAGAGTTTTCCGGCCGGCGTCAGCTCAACTGCATGTTTGGGAATAAACGGCGTTTGCGTAATTTCTGCACCCTGGATTCGATCCACTCGATATGCTCTCCATTCATTTGTTTCATGCCGTAATGCATACAGCAGAATATTCCCTTGTTGCGTGCGACGTAGCGAATAGGGTTCAATTAAGCGGTATTTGTTTTGATAGTGCAGGTTGACACAGAGCCGGTTGGCCGCTGCAAAACGTATTCTTTCAAGGGGGATAGCCGCATGCCATGCTTGGGCCATGGCAGGCGGACGCCAGGTTATGTCAATCGTCTGTCTGCCGGTCGGTATGGCCGACTTAACAGTTTTAGCCACCAAACCATGCATCCATTCTATTGCTTCGGGAAGAGCCTGCCAGAATTGGTTAAAAGGCGGTAGCGCCGGCAGTTGATGGGCCAGCATGTTTTCCCACTCCGATTCCAGTTCGTCGCGTTCAGGGCGATTCCTAAAGGTATCCATGGTCGGAACCGGTATTTGCTTAAAAGCGCACTTTTTCTCCAGGGTGCTCAGGATAAGTGACTGATCCGGATCGAGTTCATCATGACGATACAAATGAACCACGTCATAAAGATCTCTAGGACGCTCACGTTCTGCCAGCGCTCTGATTTTTTCTGCAAAAACTTCTTCAAAGCAGTAGCTTTTGATTCGGATGCCATCACCAGGCAAATCAGAATAGGGATGATGGACTTCTCTAATAACCGGATCCAGGACCAGGATTTCATCGGTAGTCAAATCAAGCTTGATCCGGGGGAGATCACCCCCAGGTTGCATGGGGCCGCGATACCCAATCTTTCCTTCGGCAGACATGAAACCGCGCTTGTTTCGATACACATCAAAGCGGATGAGATCCTGTGGGATCTCAACACCAGATTCGTCATAGACCCATTGTGCGATTTCCTTGAAACATGATACGAGAAAATCCTGATCCATGTGATTGGATTCGAAAAGGGTAAAATCCAAGTCTTCGGAAAAGCGGTAGGTTTCAAAAAAACATTTTTTCAAACAGGTACCGCCCTTAAAAACAAAACTCGATCCGGTGACAGGATGGTTGAATATGCCGGCCAATACCCAGCCGAGCACATAGTCTTTTTCAACAACATTTGCCCTGAGCCCGAATTCCCTTGAGAACTCAATTAGTTCAGACTTGTCTATCAATCGGTTCCATCCTTTTCCATTTTTCCGTGACCCACAGCCGCCATCGGGTTATCAGCTTGATGTTGTTTAATTTTGGATCAAGCTTCGCATTTCCGGCTGTAAGCCGTCTACAGCATTCGTCTATTGCTTTGGTTTCATCAGGAGCTATTTTCTCAAGCAAAAAGCCAAGGCGTTTGAAGACGGCACCGTTCCCCAACCGCTCTCCGTATTCAATCAACTGTCCCAGGTTCTTATCTTCCGACCTTAAATAATTGACTAGCATATCTTTTACAGAGCGTATCCCGCCGCCCAAAACAGGGTCCACCAGCATATCAAGTATTGTGCGCGACGGATCAGATACGGATATTTTTACCTGTCCTCTCCATACAGGCTTAAGGCCAAACATTGCTTTTTTAGAAATCGTGCGCAGCATAAACAGCGTGCCTTTAATATCAGGTCTGCGATTCCTCGGTTTCTGAACTGTCATTACCAGAACAGTGCTGAAAATCTGTTCCGTAAGACCAAAATATTCAGCAGCACTCCATCCCCCGATATAGCAGGGTAGAAAAAGACGATCGGCAACCAGCCAGGGATCTTCAAGCGGCACATCAGCAGTTCGGGATTCTAAGGGCACAGAAACATAAAGCCCCCGCCGAACCCGCGACATCCACCCATTTTTTGACCATCTGGAAAGCATTTTGGCTGCATCCGTGGAGGCAACATCTAAAATCCTTGCTGCATCCTCAACAGATACCGTGCCTTTTGTGCCGCGAATAATCGCAGCCATTCTTTCCCGGTCAGTTTTTCCTATGCCTGTTAGCATCCCCATGGTATATCCAAAACGATTTTGTTCATTTATTATCCGAACAATTACACATAGCATATACTTTTACTGCTGGTCAAGATATGTTTTCTGCGTCATAGTTCAACCATAAACTGAACTTCGTCGCATAGATTATATTTGTTCAGATTGTTTCAACGAATTTGCTGTGGGTCATCATTATTGCTTTGGGGAATCCAGTATTAGTGGGTTTTATGGCGCCAGGATAAATAGCAGTAATCGGCAGCGCACTCAGTTGAGCAACAGGCCGCTTAATTCCATCGAAACTCAACGATGTTTAGGAAAGACAAAAATGTCTGGGATGCAGAAGCCGCAATAAAATAGCAGTGTATTCTACTTGTTTGTTGTGTTAAAGTTCTGAATTAATACATGAAATGTCCTTATTCACAATTCAAGCTATGACCCCATTCCCACGAGAAATTTACCGAATCGAAACTTATTAATTTACCTACGTCCCCTAGTCCCGTTATATCTTTGAAGTTTGTCCCTTTTGGGAAGTATTGTCTTATTAGGCCGTTGGTATTTTCATTTGAACCGCGCTGCCAAGCCGAATATGAATCGGCAAAATAAATAGAGAAGCCTGTTTTTTCCTCAAGCTGTTTGAAGTAAGAGAATTCCTTACCATTGTCGACCGTAAGCGTTTTTCGCATTACCCTTGGAACGTATCTGAATGCTTTGGCAGATGCAATGGTCATTGTTTCGGCCGCTTTATCTGAGAGCTTTGTAGCGACAAGATAGCGACTTTTGCGCTCAACATGGGAGGCGATGCCGCCGCTACCTTTCGTCCCTTCGACCGTGTCACCTTCCCAGTCGCCGAAACGTTTTCGATTGTCGACAGCTTCAGGACGTTCCGAGATGCTTAAGCGCCCTGGAATTAAACCGCGGCCGGAACCGTAACGTCGCTGTTTGCGGCGTCTTTTGTGATGCCGCCGAAGATGGGTATAGAGATCGCCGCCGTTCATCGCATCAGAATAAATCCATTGGTAAATGGTTTCGTGGCAAATGCGCATTGTTTTGCTATTTGGATAATCAATGGTCAGCCGGTTGACGATTTGCTCTGGCGACCAGTCCTCCGCGAGTTTGCATTTCACATAGTGGACTAACTGAGGGTTAGATTGTCTGATAGCATGATGCGGCATACGTTTTCTCTTATCAAGAAAGTATTGAGCGGCTTCGTACCAATAAACAGCGTCATCCGCATACGTCGGTCGATTACGTCTGATCTCCCGGCTGATTGTCGTATGGTGACGGTTGAGACGTCGGCCGATTTCACGTAAACTTAAACCGTAAAGAACTAAATGGGAGATGACATAACGTTCCTCAGATGTTAAGTGGGAATAGGACATGATGGGCTCCTTCTGGTTGTGGGTTGGTGGTTCTCCTCACATTACCAGATAGCCTGTCATGTCCACTATTCATTTATATGGTTATGGTGCACTTTGAATTCGAATTCACCAATAACTAAGGTTTAAAGGATATAGTTTAGGTAAATTTTAAGCAAGTTCTGCACGAACGTAGTACCAACTGAAAGACTATAAACGCGCAATTTCAACCCCGTCCCGCTTTACACCGTCAAGGTCGGCCGGCACACTCCCCCGGACCCGAAAGAGATTGCCGGACTC
>JACNIG010000453.1 GCA_014383215.1 Candidatus Desulfatibia vada
CAAAAAGACGCACGAATAATCAAGCCCCTTAACACTGTGAATGGTTGATATTGTGACGCTGTTCGTCGTTATGTCGTAAGTTTTTTTCGATCTGTAATTTTCTGATGCCCAATTACTCAAGATACCATTGGATTCTAACGCCTTTTCAATCATAAGGGGTAAGGGTTTCTTTAGATTGTCCCCCGGTGATTTCATGGTATATATAATGGCGATTTCAGAATAGGGGCACCTTTCCGTATTGACTATCTCCTTTATTTTTTCAGCTACATATTCTGTTATTGAATCAAAGTCCTGGAATTGCTTTAGTTCAGGTTTTGGGCCACTAAAATCAAAAAAGTCTGGAAACAATTCAAGTTGGTCGGGTTGTTGTGTATCAGCCTTTGTTTCTGTTTCTCCTATAAATTTAGATGCGAAATTTGATATTTCTCTGGTGTTTCGGTATATGTACGATATTTTGTGGACACGTCCTCGCGCTTTAACCCCAACATCTTTCCATGAAGAATCACGCCGGTATATATCCTGGTTATCATCAAGGGCTATGGTAAGGTTGTTTGTTTCTTCGTTAAGCAGGGCGGTAACGATTTTGTACATATTGTCTGAAAAGTCCTGCCCTTCATCAACCAGGACCGCGCCATATTTCATGCTGTAATCTTGAACCTTTAATAATGCCTCCTGATCGACTAATTCATAATATTCCGATGACTCATTTTCATAAGCGACATCTTCACCGATGATTTCAGAGCAGAGTTGATAAAAGTGCAAAACACGAACGCCATTTTCACCTAGGGGAACTTCTTTATCAGCCAATAATCTTTTAATGTAATTAACGAGCGTGATGTTGTAGCAAACAAACAGGATGTTCTTGATATCAGGGTTATATTTCAACAAGAAAGCTGCTTTATGGACAAGGATTAACGTTTTGCCGCTGCCAGAAGGACCAGTTATAATTCTGTGACCACCATCAAATTTTCGGGCGATTGCTTCCTGGTGATTGTCCAGCCCTTTAAGACGATTGACTCGTTTTTCGTAAGGGAATTCCGATTTTCTTTCCGGAAGTTCAATTCTGACGATGGGAAAAATAAGTTGTTTAAGGTGATTTAATTCCTTGCCGGTTATAGTAAAATGGAACTGAGGAGTAAACATCTTTATAAGGATTTCAAGGAAACATTTTCCCGTTGAATCCCTACATATGTTTGATTCCGGGTGCAGATCATCCCAGAAAAATATTTTGTCGGTGCTTATCACGCGATCAAATTCTTTTTGGGTGTATTCATATTTATTGATGTTCGGAAAAATAACACCATAGTTTATGGGAATCTTAGGGTTTCCGTGATAACCTGGGTCCTTTGAAACTAAACGACCATCATTTTTAATAGTGTCCATTACATACAGGAAATAGTCCCGGGCTTGTTGGAATGGATTTTTTCGTGATTTGGTTTTTCCACCCATACTGAGAATGAAATGCTGTGGATTTGCTTCCCGGATTTGCTCTAAAGCCCAGTCCTTTACCTCAAAAACGATGAGCCCGATCTTATCACCAAATAATATAAAGTCGGGTTCCTTTCCTTTTAAGTCGGGTGTATACCACGCAATGTATTGAGAATCAGGTTTGGCAACAGATTCAAGAAAGCGGTAAAATTGTTTTTCACCCTCGGTTGTGAAAATCTCAACATTTGTCGGTATCATAGTTGCCATTGTTCTTTACCTTAACTACACATAGGGCCGGGTTTATCTGTTCGTAAATTTGACAATTTGTGAGATATGTCGTGTCGTTCAATTGCGACCGGATTGTATCTAACTTGCGCCTTAATTATATTTAGTGCAATTATTGAAAACAATAAAACAACTGTGTATGCAGGTGGTTAGCGGATTAGCTTGCACTAAACTTGCACCAAACTTGGGCCAAACTTGGGCTAAACTTGGGCCAAACTTGGGCCAAAATCAGTATCTTTCTGAATTAATTACCGGTACCGGGATACCATCTGGCTGCACTGGTTTTGCCAACAACACATATATTTTTTTCCCTTTTCATTTCAGCAAGTATCTTTTTCACCTGATCCCTTGAGAGTGAGGGTAATACCTCCTTTAAATCACGGAATTGGCTTCCCTGATTTTTATTATCTTTAATGTGCTTCAATAATAATTGCTTATTGGTTTCACGGTCAAGTCCGCGTTTACGGGTGTAAACGCCTTTCCGGTCTACAAACTCGTAATATTTTCTGGAGAGCATGTATTTCCGCCCGATGCGTTCAACAACTCCGGATTTGAGCAGAACCGGTATGCGATCACGCGCCCATTGGGGGAGCTTTTCTTCCCTGTTGATTAAATCAAGGGTGATAAAATCGGTGGCTTCGAAAGACACTTGACGCTCACGGCCGATCTTCTCCAGAAATGTTAAAAAGCGGGGATCCTGTACTTTCCCGTATAGCGTGAGGAATACTTCATAGTCATCGGTTCCACTGTAATCAGGAGGCTGTTTGCTCTCGCGGGCGCATAATTCGAACATTCGGTTGGCCCCCTGACCGGAACGCTCAACCATTCCGCATCTGGCAAACACCTCTGCGATGCGCCGGTTGCGAGGATGTTGCTTCCAAAGAATGTTTTCCGGAGTTATACCGGGCGGGAAGCCACCCGGGCTGACAAGTTCGATTTTGGTGGGATACTGTTTAATGAATACAGAACCCGCGTGCCTATAATCCCTGTGGCTGACGGCGTTTAGAATTGCTTCACGAATCACCAGCTCGTTAAAGGACAGAACCGTCAGCATAAAAAGGCCGTCTTGGTATTGATATTCATCGTTACGAAGATTGATGGTATTCCAGAGATCGTCATAGTACAGGAAAAAACCTTTCCGATATTCCTTACGCTGCTGAAACGGCAGTGAGGTTTCTTTTGATCGGTATTCAAAGATAGCTTCGGCTTGTGCAAGATGAATACCCAGGGCTTTACGGGTGCCCAAAAGGATTAATGCGGCATAGGTAACGCCGCCATCAACAAGAAGCTCGGCGTCTTCAAGCAATCGCTCTGAAGAAATGTTAAGCAGTTCGTCATTGCCCGATCGACGATGCCATCTTTTTCTGAATGTTTCGATGGCGTGTTGGTCGAGGTTGCCAATGGTCGCCTCTTTACAAATCTGAGCCGAGAAATCCGGTTCCGCCTCCGCAAATATCTGCTGCAGTTTTTCCGGTGTCATGGGGACAAGGGCGTCATGGCTGCGCATTCAGTAGGCTCCCTTGTATTCAATGGGTCTTCCGATGGGCCTGGAGGGAACATGCACAACGACAATCCGGCCGTCCGGATGAACCATCTCCTCCACATCGATCCGCAGATGGAGCCTGTCCAAAAGCTGAGCCTGGGTCTTGCCGACATCCGGGAAAGTTTCAGTCCCCGCAATCTGACGAGGCTGTTTGTCCGTCACCCCCAAAATGAGCTTCCCCCCTCCTTCGTTGGCCAGTGCGACACAATAATGGGTGAGTTTTTCAGAATCGAACTGCCGACCGGCTTGTTTGAATTCGAGATGTTCGCTTTCCGCCAGCCGGATCCATTTTTTTAACTGCTGCAAAGTCGTTTTCATGTTTTATTTATCGCCTTACCCTTTCGTATTCTTTGTGTGTTTGAAAGCCTTTTTAAACTACCAATGACACGATCTCCATGCAATTATTTGGAATGGATTCTTTCGGGATTTAGTTTTCCCGCCCATACTGAGAATGAAATGCTGTGGATTTGCTTCCCGGATTTGCTCTAAGGCCCAATCTTTAACTTCAAAAACGATGTCATTTGGGGTCGGGCCACGGCAACCGACTATAATAACAGCAAAAGAGGCTTAAAATAGACCCTAAAAT
>JACNIG010000456.1 GCA_014383215.1 Candidatus Desulfatibia vada
ATCCAGTATCCCTTGGCACGGCGTAGCTTTAGCGAAGACGGCAGCATCCAGTATCATCAACAGGAAGTTATGCACGCTCTGCACGAACGTCCCGTACTATTAGCCTCCCCTAACTTCGCATTAAAAACGAATTGCAGGAATTTCGTGGTTTTTTGCTTGAATTTGTGCTTTACTAGACTTCACTCACGAAGCTCTCGGTTTTAGGCAAACAATAAGTCGGAGGAATTTTTAAAATGACAAAATTAACTTTAGAATATTGGGAAGATGATGGATGGTTTGTCGGTCGTCTTGTTGAAGTACCAAGCATATTCAGCCAAGGAGAAACCTTAGAAGAGCTAAAAGAAAATATCCAGGATGCTTATAAATTGATGCTTGATAGTGAACCGCAGAACTTCTTGCCGGCCTTTCGGAATCGTGTTGCTGTGGAGCTATCTACTTGAAGCAACGGGAGTTCATTCGTAAATTGGTTCGCGAGGGTTGCTTTTTATATCGCCACGGTTCTAAACATGATATTTATATGACCCTCGTACAGGCCAGAAAGCACCGGTTCCAAGACACAAAGAAATCAAAAACAGTTTATGCGCTTTAATTCGAAATCAGCTTGGACTTCCAAAAGACTAACTTTTTTAACCTCTCTTTTAACCGCTTATGACCAAATGAGTATCATCCCCGCCTTCTGCGGAATCTTCGCTTTGCTCCAACAAGCGTCCAATGGCAAATGACCAGTCGATAGCAAGGAGAAACTTAATGTCCCCAAGATTCCCCGGGGCGATTCAACCATTTAACCAATACAAACCTAACATTGTCCTTCCACAAAAGAATAGTTAAATTGTACGACCCGTATTTCCTTAAAAACTAAAGAACGGCCCCAAGGTTCCCTAAGATTTTTTAACCAATTTTCAAAAAAACATTGATTTCCCCTAAGTTGAGTTGTACAATCGTTTTGTACAAAAGAGGGGGTGGCAAAAATATGGAAAAAGTAGGTATTAGTACACTGAGAGAAAATCTGTCCATATTTCTGAAAAAGGCTCAGAAAGGGGAGGTTATTACAATTACTTCACGTGGTCACGATATGGCAAGACTTGTACCTGTGGAAGATAAGGGTGTGAAGTCGAGGAAAATATTGAAAAAACTGGGGGAAAATGCATTTATTGGTGATATCATATCCCCAATTGATGAAGAGTGGGAAGCCATGAAATGATTGTCGCAGATACTCACATCATCATTTGGAATGCTTTGAAGCCGGAGATGCTCTCCCGAAAAGCGGAAAAAGCCATTTCAGCAGCCAATAACTCGGATGGAATAATATTTTGCGATATTTCGCTATGGGAAATAGCGATGCTTATGCATAAAGGAAGGTTCAGTATAGATATCGAATGCCTAGAATTCATAAAACTGATATTAGAATCCAACAATTACGTTTATAAAGGAATTACGCCTGAAATAGCAAGGCTTTCCGCGAAGCTGTTTTCGGATAATAACAAGGACCCCGCTGACAGAATCATCGCTGCAACGTCAATCATCGAAAACGCCAAACTGGTTACTGCTGACAAGAAATTAAGACAATCCAGAAAAGTTACTACTATCTGGTAAACAGAAAGTATAACCGCTTACACAAGTAACCCATAATCCTGGTACCTGAACCCTGATATATGCCTGCCCCGCCTGCCCAATGGAATTAAGTTTTGGTTGTTATTCCATCGGGGTTTATCCCGTGGAATTGCTCCGCAGGAGCACCCGAAGGGATTCAACTGGGGCGTATTTCACTGGGGCTCTTGACTCTATGCTATTTCACCAATGACCAGTGACAACTGACAAATGACCAGTATCAAGAGGTTATGCACGCTGCGCACGAACGTCCCGTGCTTTACAAGTCTTAGAAAAGAACAAACAAATCTAACCCAAGAATGTCAAGAATGTTCCGGATGTCCCGAAAGTTCCCTTTATATTTAAATTAGGACTTGATTATGGCTATAAAGATGGCTATGCTTAAGGATGATAAATATGGGTTCTACTAAAAGGGAGAAATATATTGGAAAATCAGTATTCTATAGCTGAGGCCAAAAACAAGCTGCCGTCTATAATCCATTCGGTTGAAAAGGGTCCGTCGGTTAAGTTGACGCGGCGCGGCCGGCCGGTTGCGGTTTTGTTGTCGATTCAAGAATATGAACGCTTAAGTCAGAAAAAAGAAGGTTTTTGGCGCGCTTTGAAGGCGTTTCGCAAGCTTGCTGAAAAGGAAGGCATCGAAATTTCCAACGCAGATTTCAAGGGGCTTAGGGATTATTCTCCAGGCCGTGAAGTTGACTGGTCTTGATGAAATACCTACTGGACACGAATGTTTTATCAGAAGCTGTTAAAACTGCACCCAACAGGCATGTGATGACCATGTTTGAAAAACATCAAGAAGAGATTGTCACGGCTTCACCGGTTTGGCATGAACTTCAGTATGGTTGTCGACGCCTGCCGGTATCACGAAAGCGTGAAATAATTGAGTCGTATATAGAAGATGTTATACGGCAAAACATGGTCATTCTCCCCTATGATGAACGAGCTGCCAGATGGCATGCTGAAGAACGGGCCAGGTTAGCCGCACAGGGACAAACACCGCCTTATGTAGATAGCCAGATTGCGGCCATCGCCAAGGTGAACGGCTTGGTTCTGGTGACACGGAATACCTCCGATTTCGAGATGTTTTCCGATTTGAAAGTTCAAAACTGGCATAACCAATCAAATTTACCCCGTTAAATAAAGAATATTCCATCGGGGTTTACTCCCCTTGCCCCTGCCCCCGGGGCCTGCTCGTTGCTCCAAGCTATTTCACCAATGACCAGTGACAACTGACAAATGACCAGTATCAAGTATCAAGCATCCAGTATCAAGAGGTTATGCACGTTGTGCACGATGTCCCCAAGATTTCCTTAGGCGTTATCCTAATGGCAAGTGACAAATGACCAGTATCCGGCAGGAGAAACTTATAATTTTATAGGATGTCCCGCAAGTACCTTTACATGGCCGGTACGAGCCGTTCTGTAGGGAGGGGGTGAGCCACTTGGCCACCTCCTACCAGATTATTTATAGTTATGCACGGTACTTTTGCATTGATTTCCAAAATCAGTACTTTTTACGAAACCGTCAGAGTTGATGCCCCTATAAAAAAAGCCTTTTTACAGGTGATTGCGAATTTAGGAATCGCAAATTATTTAAGACCGTTATCAACTTGATAAAATTAGAAAAACTCCAGTTTTATACTTTTTGTAGATTCCGGCCTAAACCTGCCACCCATTCCGGTTTAAATCTGCCACTAATTCCGGGTGAAACCTGCCACCCATTCCGGAGGAAAGTTTACCACTTTTCAGGTCATTTCCGGAATGCCCAACATAGTTAAAAGAATCATCCTTTTCCCTTCAAAATCAGATAACATCTCCTCTGAAACGATATTTTATAAAGAGGAGATCTAAATGGCACGGAAAAGGATTAATATGAAAAAGATTCGAGAGATTGTACGTTTCAAAGAAACAACCAACATGAGCGACAGGAAGATAGCCAGGGCGCTTAATATCTCTCGCCCTGTTGTTGCGCAGTACCTCAAGGACTTCAACGCGAGCGGCCTTACCTACGAAGAGACTAAAGACATTCCGGACAGCCGGTTCCTTGCACTGTTTGAAAAACAAAGGAACAAAAGATGCTCAAAATATGAGGACATATCAAAGCTGTTTCCCTATTTTGTAACGGAGCTTAAAAGGACCGGCGTAACTTTGTCAGCGCCAGCATGAAAGTTTATATTCTTCGGCGGTTTGAAATTACCAATTTA
>JACNIG010000254.1 GCA_014383215.1 Candidatus Desulfatibia vada
AATAACAGATACACTGCCATCAATGGACCCGCCGTCCATCACTATTAATTCCCATTGCGTATTACTTTGGTGAATAATGCTTTCCATGCACCGATTTAAGGTACCAGCGCCGTTAAGCACCGCGATGACGATGGAAAAGAGTGGCCGGTTTGTTTCAATCGGTGAATACGATTCCATGGGAGTTCACGATTTTTATGCGGCTTGTCTCGAAGCGTTACATGATGCGGTCATTAATAACCACAATGTAATTTTTTGTGAGGATGGTCCTGCTCAAACAGATCAGGCTGTCTAAAGCTTTCCAAAGACGATACTGTAAGGAAGAGTTTTTGGATTGTCTCCGGATGCCGTAGGGAATGGAGGGCTTTGAGAGTTCCGGAGAAACCAGCTCGGTTACTTCTACAAGCGCGTGAATATAAGGTGCAACAACACTCTGTTTAACGGTTTGGGACGGTTTGACTTTGAAAATGGCCAAGTTGGGATCATACAGCCATCTGTTGATTTGACGAAACCCGTGAAAATGGAAAAAAATGAGAGGCTGATCGTCGACGCGGACGCCGTTTTTATCGTTGCTGATGGTGTAGTTGGAAATATTCCAAGGCGCCAAGTTTGCGCCCTTATGTTGTATTTCCACTACGCCTCGGAACCGGGTTGGCCAGTCATCAAGATATTTCTGATCGGCATACCGATTATTTTCAACCCGGTCGCAGCACCATTCAAGGCATTTGTTTTTCCACCATTGCAAACATGTCGAGGCGTGCGGATCCCGTTTAAAGGAGAGATACCCGACGTTATAGATGCCGTGACGTTCGTGACTGCGGAGGTTGGGGGGAAAACGGTGAGGAATAATTGCGATAGAATGGCCGCTGAATTCGCGGTATATCGGAGCTGGGTCTGCAAAGAAAAAAAGATCCGCATCCAGATATGTGATCGTATCAACCTCAGGCCAGTTGTTGAGGATGTAAAGTGGTAGCGACGGGGTGCATGTAAAATAGTATTCTATCCGAGATCTGGCTTTCTTTACGTCGAGGAGTTCTTTGTTATCCGCTTCAAGCTCTTCGAGTGCAATGGTGTATACATCGGGTAATTTGAGTCTGCGAAGAATATCCAGGCAGGGTCTATCCATGCAAAGCACCCACAATTTAAATGCGGGGCAGTGACGCTTTAGTGACCGGTATAGGGCCAATCCGCGTTGCAAATAGTTTAGATCAAAGTATGTGCAAAAAAAATATTCGATTTGAATCTGCCTCTATCCGGCGATTTTTTTGAAAACCATATTTAACAAATAAAAAGGCAGTTTCCAATAGTTTTGCTTCACCATTCTAATTGATTCGCTTTCAAGGGATTGAAACAACGGTTCGCGGAAAAGAGATTTCCCCATTTGCGCCAGTTCCATTGCAAATCCATGTTGTCGTTTCAAAGTGCAAAATACCCAGCCCAGCAACACGTTTCTTTTACTCCTGATTTTTTCATGTCCAAAGGTATTGATATAGGTCATTTCTCCCCAAAATGCTGATTCTTTCAAGAAGCAGGATAGAAATTTTTGTTCCAGTGGACTAAAATTCTTTTTCAAATTTTCCTTTCGAATACGTTGGGGTCCTTTTACGGTCAGATCGCTCAACCAAAAAGGATAATCTTCCATAAAAGCCATCACCTGATGCATCTTATCTTCATCAATATAGGCATCCATGATTCCCGGTTCAAATTCAGCAAGCAACATATTTGAAATGATTTCAGGATTAAGGCTTCTAAAAATACGCAAGTCCGTTCCCTGCGAATCGGTCTTAAACCAATCGATGTAAGTTAAAGACAAGCTGTTCAATACTGTTGGTAAACTTACGGTTTGAAGTTCGGCAATTTTTTCTACTTGAAATAGTTCTTGAAAAGACCAGTCTTTAAGCCCTGTTTCATCCGGCAAAAGGGCACTGGAACAATCTGATGATTTTGTCAAATAGAACTTCTTTTCGCCGTTTTGTTCAGCAACGATTTTATTGACAGTGTACAATTTAGCGAATTTAGATCCACCCAACATGTTGTATCCGAACGCTCTGCTGTCGGCATCAAATGCAACGCATACAGAATATTTTGTAATTCTCCTCCAGCCCGGGTGTAAACGACCGGATGCGCCGATATCTAAAAGAACCGGTGGTTTCTTTTTGAACTCATCAAGGTTGAGTACTTGAGAAAGAAGATCCATTGCGTTTTACTATTTCCTTTGCCTGAATATGATTCCTTTATCAAAACCCGATTGTTTATTGTCAATATTAATTTTCCCGGCAAGGGCATTGAAATCAGCAATCATTTCATAATCATCATGAAAAAACGAATAAAACTTATCTGTATTAAAAAACCAGCATGGATAACTGCTTGGATAGATTTCAGGTGGAACAACCTGCACGGTCAATCTGTCTTTACCATCGATCACAAAAGAAGTTCGGTCGAAAAGAAGAAATTCAAAGCCGATTGACTTGATTGTTTTCAAAAGCGCATACGGATTTTTTATATACTGGATAACACTTGAAAAAATGATAGTGTTTGGAGAGTTTTCATTTAAGCAGCTTTTAATATCGTAATAAAACGTAAGCTCATCATCTTCAAAATATTTTTTTCCAGCATCTACAAAATGTTTTTGTTCAACAATATTCCAGCGGACTCGAGAAAGTGACTGCAAAAATATTCTGTTTTGAAAATATGTGCTCCCGAGGGCGCCTCCGTAGTCTATCACATTCAACTCTCCTTTTGATTGAGCGGAAATCCACATTAAGGCGGCCAGCAGAGGCCAGGAATATTGTATTTCATCAAAAATTACCGAATCTCGTTCAAAAACGGCTTTACCTGTTTTTACTTTGAGCGACGCGGTTTTGACTTTTTCCAGTATAACGTCACTTTCGTATCCCGTGGACAACCTCTTGGCCTCTTTCCATGACTTGTAGTTGCCGTACCATCTTACGCCCGTGTTCCCTTTAATTAAATGGGACAGGGCCGGTGGAACCCAGTCCTTGAAAAATTTATTTAGTATGCTCCGCATGCGGATTTTAACACTCCTGAAATCTGTAAACTGGTGAGCGTTGTTTGCATTTGTAGATAACCTTATCGTTCATACAGTTTATTGGAATCCCTCTAATCTTAATCGACAACGATCTAATTTATGGAGAGTGGAATCGCGGAAAAAATGGTACGCTTTTGGTATCCTGCTTGATGCGTCGTCGTTTGATAACTTACACAGTATTTTGTTATTGATTACAGCGGCCGTTTTACCTAAAGCAATCTGCAAATTTCCAATCATGGGAACTTTCAGGCCCAATGCGTTAAATTTTTCTTGGAGATAGACTTTATTGATCTTTCGATACATCTTAACGACCTCTTCAGCGCTCATCGCTGAAAGGTTGACAACCTGTTGCCACTCTTTGGAAGTGGAGAAATATATATTGTAAAAGTCCTTATGATTCCGCAGATAACCTTTTTGAAAAATAAGTTTGTATAATTGTGAACCCGGGAACGGCGTTGTAATAGTGAACGCATACTGAATGTTGGGATTGCTGCGAACAGATTTTCTCATTAATTCGATGGAATCTTCGACATCCTCCTTGGTTTCGGTATACTGTCCCACCATTATCGATACGGTCGGTAAAATCCCGACCTTTTTGAGCCGTTCGAGCCCGTTGAGAATCATTTCCGAGGTGCAATTTTTCCCGACAATTCGAAGAATGCGGTTTGAGCCTGATTCAATCCCCAGCCCCATGATTCTGCATCCCGTTGCTTTCATTGCATACAGCAGTTCATCATCCATTTGCGCTAAGATATCGAATCTTGCCGAAACAGAGTATTCAATCGGTTTTTTCAACGATCCTATGGCGCCGACGAGCTCTTGTGCTCTTTTAGGTGAGGCCAGTACCAGGTCATCGGAAAAATAAAGCATATTTCCGTTGAAGCGATCCAAGGCTTCAGCGCCTTCAGCAATCATCTTTGGAATCGAGCGGTAACGCGGTTTGCTGTGATGATAGCAAAAGTTGCAACGGAAAGGACAACCTCTGCCACCATGAACATTAATCACGCGATCTTCAAATCTCCAGTGGGGCTGAGGGCAATTGGCAGCGTACCAGCGGCCAATGGGCAGCCACTGATCTTGCGGGAAGAGATCATACGGGATCGCCGGTAATTTCGAAAGGTCTTTAATATACTTCCCCGGACTTGTAGATATGGTTTCGTTTCCATGCCTTATCACAACACCGTTAACGCCGTAAACATCCTTTCCTTCGCGCAATGCCGTCACCAGTTGGTGCAATATTATTTCTCCTTCTCCGACGATCCCAAAATCGGTACCGGTAACGCTTACTGCAAATTCCGGGATGGGTGAAACCATCTGTCCCCCAATGACCACCGGAAACTTGCGACCAACCTTATCCAAAGATGTAATAATATCTCCTATTTCTTGTAATTCGGGATACAGACTGCCAAATCCGACCAATACTGGATTGAGATCCATTATTTGTTTTACCAGTGTTTTTCGATCTGAATTTCTGAATACAATATGCACCTCTTCTCCCATCTCTCTAAGATACCCTGCCAGGTATGCATACGAGAGAGGAAAGGTAAATGCGATTTCTCTGGATACGAGAACTACAGGTCCTTGTCTGAATTTACATTCAAATGTTTTCAATCGGCCGACCTTTTTAACGAAAATTCAAAAAAAACATCTATAAAAAATAGTCCACGATCCTTTCGATCCGGCTTTTGATTTGTTTTCTGCGCGTCGATTTCATATATTTTTGAAAAGCTTTGCGTGCCGCTTTACTCTCGACAATGTCTATTCCTCCAATCTGAACGGCTTGGTCTGCCAGTGATACGTCATAATAGTTGACGTTTTCACAATGGGTACCGCTGCTGTCGGTGCCGATATTGCGGACCAAACAGCGGCCGGGATATAGTGTAAGTTTGTTGCTCAAAAAAGCGGACGCATACCATCGTACGGCCCATGAATTGTTTTTTCCGGTGACCTGATCTTTCAGCATTTTGGTGTATGGGTGCACACCGTCCATATCGAAGCATTTCGCCAGTTTTTTAGCTTTAATTTGGGCAAGAAGCTTAGACCCATCGGGCTCAAACACGTCCCACCCCCTTTTCCAGGTTGCCCAGCCCCAGCAGTCGGCACCTTTCAAAAAGAATGTTTCGGGAAGCTTTTCCTTTAGCGGGTATGTGTATGCGTGTATGCTGACGACCCGATCTTCGGCCTCATAATATGCAAGTCCATCATTCATAAACTTCAATAAATGGGGAGAACTGACTAGATCATCTTCCATCACAATGACGCGGCCGAATTCATCTATCAGTTCGCTCACGCCTGTGATGATCGCATTGGCAAGTCCGGCATTATTTTTCCGCTCCACGATTCTGATGCTCTTGAATCCGTCAATGGTTCGGATGTACTTTCTGACTTCTGCGACACTGTTTCGTGCCGTGTCGTTTTGGGGGCCGTCCGCGTAAATGATCAAATCAGACCGCTGGGCCAATTCGTTTTTAATCAGAGCTTCGACCGTCTGCCGGGTATGCCAGAGACGGTTATAGGTAAAAAGTGCTATGGGGGCCAAATTCATCGTTTCAACTTACTTGAATTTTTTCAAACATATTCCCAGGAGCCGGCTGAGATGTTCATCAAATCCAAACCTAAAGTTTAGCCGGTATATTATCAATAGGAGATGATATAGAAAATTGGATATCCGGAATGTGCGGTTTGTTTTGGAGGTAATGGCCGAAAATATCCTGTGGTTGTCGATAAATTCGTAGGTTTCATCTAAAACCCAGGGCGGCTTTTTGTCTTTGAACACATCAAGTATTTGGGCCCAGTCTTCCAGACGAAAATGCTTGACCTGATCTCCAAGGCACATTTCGGCGATTTTCGTGGACGGCGTGGCGATTAAACAGGGGGAATCACAAACGGCGCGTTTGTTTTCAAGCAAAAGCCGGCAGTTTAACAGAAATGTTTCCATAAGATCGTCCCTGGTTTCGGTGGGAAAACCTCTGATCGTCACAAAATGAGGGGTGATCGTCGATCCGATAAGTTTTCTATTGGCCGCGACGACATCGCCCGGGGTGGCTTTTTTGTTGATCATTTTGAGTATTCTTTTCGATCCGGACTCTGCACCGAATGTCAGCATTTTACACCCGGACTTTTCGAGCATGGTGATGAAAGCCGGATCAGCTTTGGCCATATAATCGGTTCGTATATTCGTATACCAAGCAATGCCAAGATTTTCTTGAACCAACAGTTCAACAATTTTTTCTCCTCTTCTAATATTGCCAAAGAGATTGTCGTCAATGAAGGTAAAATTACGGATACCATAGGTATGGAGGTAATATTTTAAGTCGTGAATAACGCGTTCGGGCGATAGTGCGCGCCATTTCTTCTTCCTAACCGATTCAGTACAAAAAGTGCAGCTGTAAGGACAACCGCGGCTAGTTTCTATGGGGAGAATCTGTTTTGGGTCAACCGCCCAATGGTCTCTCGGATCGGATTCGTACTTGTTGAAATCTACCAAATGAAAAGGAATCACGGGCAGTTTTTCGATATCAGCAGGCTGCGGTGGATCTGTAAATATAATTTTGCCGTTGCGCTTGAAAGCGATCCCCCGGACTTGGTCCAGAGCAGGGCATTGGCTGTTTAAAGCTTCTATTAATCGAGGAAAAATTTCTTCGCCGTCATCTCTGACAATAATATCGACCAAATCGTGTTGAATCGTCGAACGAGGCTCCAAAGATGCTTGAACGCCTCCCCAGACGACAGGGACGGAGGAGTATTCTTTCACCAATTTACTAATGCGCAGGCCATGGGTGATTTGGCGACCGCTCATGGAACTTATACCGACGCACACAGGCTGCTTCTGAAGTTCCTTTAGCAGCATACGGTCAAAATCCAATTCTGCCCTTTCATCAAGAACGGTAACGCTGATTCCCTTTTCCAACAACGTCGCGGCAACGGTTAAGATACCCAGCGGCGGCCGGTCGGGTTTTTTGTTAACATTTCCAATTTTCGGAAAAATCAATAGAATGTGATTACTCATTATCGATCTAACAAATGATTCATTTTTTTTATTATCTTTATGCCTGTGCTCAGGAATGTTTTTCCCAAAGGAGACTCAACGCCCGTTGGGTAACGTATCGATGAGACTCAATTCGGATATTGTGAAGAAGCATAAGTCCCCTTGCTTTTTCATTATATCTGGGAAAAAGCCATTTAACCAGTTTTGTCATCTTTTCAAATAATCCCATATTATTATATACCCCTTGTAATGCATTAGCGTAATAAGGTTCATACCTTGTTTTATATAAATCAATAACCATTTGGTTAACCAACGTATTATAATCTTTCTCTAATACTAAATGTAATCCTTTTAGTTTTACATCAAATGCTGGTTCAGAAATTATTGACGTTTTTCCATTAATCAATTTGTGAGGAATTATCTCATATCCTTTGAATTCTTTGTTCTCAAATTCTAACATAATGGAGTATGAATAATTTGCCGAGCCCTTAAAGCATCCCCAATCAAAATAAAAATTGCCAAGGCTATAAAATATTGGTTTGCCGTTATAAAGTTCCCATCCTTGTGGAACATGAGGGTGATGTCCGATCACCACATCTGCACCTAAGTCACATAAACGCCGGTAACGAGCTCTCCATTCAGGCAAGGGAATATCTACTTCTTCAGGACCTGCATGAGCAATAAATATTAAAATATCTATTTGACTACGGGATTTCTGAACCATATCATCAAGTAATGGGTGGTTAATCCATGCATATCCACCATGTGAGCCGTTTTCTATAAGACAACCGAATTCTGCCTCACACGCAGATAAAAATCCAAATTTTGTTCCACGGACTTTTTTAATCTTCATAGTATAGGCATCGTCAAAATTTTTTCCTGCGCCAACAACGCAAAGGCCAGATGCATGACTTTTTTGCAGAGTTGTCTCTAACCCTTCCTGATTGAAATCATAAATATGATTGTTTGCCATAGACAACATTGTAAAGCCCGATTGAAGTAATAAATCTATTGTTTCAGGCAACTGCTTCAGATGAGGTCCGACTTTGGATATAGGATTTCCAGCACCACTAACCGGCGCCTCGAAGTTGCAGATACTTATATCGGCGGATTTAATTAGAGCAGCCAACTCACTGCTGACAAACGAGTCCTTTGAGGTGGTATTGACAATATCACCACAAGCAAACACTTTTATATTCATATCCTATTCCAAACTCCTTCGCTCCTGATTAGTGATCGACCAAACAGAGGAACTTTTAATAGAATTTAAAACTTTGATAGCTACATTTTGTACAAAATGCCCGAACTGGGTCAAATAGCTATTACTAACCAATGGCACTAATTAATATTTTGAATTAAAAACTTAAACTTCCCTCTATTAGTCAGAGAAATGCAGTCGACGTATTCACAATCTACGTTTACATTGCATATAGTTTTAAATTTACTCTTGATTTCCTGTTCATCTGTATTTGAAAAGGTTTGACCTTTAACAATTCTAACTATTATTTCTCCTGGAATATTTTGCTCTAATTGCCATCTTTCTATATTTTTAAATGCTCGATAGTGTTGCCCAAAGATTATTGCTGTCAGCGCAACTTTTTCTTTATCGATTGTATAAATAAAGTCTTGTGTTCTTCCAATGATTTTTCGTAATTTAACAATGCCATTTTCTTGGACATTGTATACGGCAAGATCTCCTGTCTTGTATCTAATAAATGGCAATGCATAATTAAAGTAACCTGTTACAACGATTTCACCAATTTCATTTTTCTTTACATGTCTTCCATTTGTATCTAAAATTTCTGTGAAACCATAAAAAGGGGAACAGGCATACTCATAAGTATTATCTACAGTATATCCACAAACACAGACTTCAGAAATACCGTATTCAAAATAAATGTTTGTATTAAAAGCTTTTTTGATATTTTCTACTTGCCAGTCAAAGGCATTTTCCGAGGTCAACAATATGCCTTTCACTTGAAAAGGTATAGAAATCTTATTTTCTATGATGTAATTTGCGATATCGCTTATAAATGAAGGATACCCTCGTAAAATTGATGGTTTGAAGTTTAAAATGTGATCAATATATAATGGTATGGTTTTACTCGTTAAATATAACGAGGAGTATGCTACACTGCCCCAAGGAATATCTCTTATACCGGTTTTTATCCAATATATATTATTAAATCGAAGTTTTTCTGGAATGGAAGAGCCATCAAATGAAGCAATTTTGTCTCCATTTCTATAACCCATTATTTTATATAAAAATTTCAGATGAGTGCCAAATATTGTTGCGGCTAACTGGGAAGCTATAAATTCTAAAGGTTCTCCGGTACTGCCACCTGTATTCATCGTATATGTATCAAGCCAATTAGTTTTGCATGAAATCAATTCCTTTTTATGTTTCCTAACAATAGTTTTATCTAAAAGAGGTAGGTTTTCAAAATTTGTTAGATTGTTTATATCGACATCATATTTTTCAAATAATATTTCGTAATACGGACAATGCTGATAAGCATATTTTAACATCGCAGAAAGTTGTTGGTCACGATATATAGACCAATCTTTAGACTTGTTTTCATGCATTACGTATAATAATGAAGCGATCTTATTGGCAGTGATGTTTATTTTTATTTTATGCATCCACCAGAGCGGATTCATCACTCTTTCCAAATACCAAAGTGGTTTGGATTTGAATTTATCAATAATGAACTTTATCATTTACCCTCTCCTATAGAAATATTTTTCAGCGAGAAATATATAAAAAAATTCTATTCAAGTTTAATAAGAACTCAAAATTGTTCTGAAGGAATTTATTAACTATTCAGATCATATCGATTGAAAAATATTTTCAATCAATATTTTTCAATATTTTAATAATCAGTTTTAGTATATATTCACCACTTTCAAAGTTTATATCATGGTGCTGATACCGACAAAAGCTATTCACACTTTTTTCCAGCAATGAAATTAAACAACCCATTTTAATTTGCTGGATACTTAATTCGGTTTCCAACAGAGCTTCCAATCTATCAATAAATGGTTTGCCCCAGCCTAACAAATATTGATTTTCAATCAGTTCGAATTTACTAATCATTTTGAATCGCTTCCAAAAAATGGAATCCGCTCGATAAAATTCTTGAATCATTAAATCATAAAAGGCATTTAACCAACCACCCAAAGACCAGTCAAACAGATACAGTTTTCCTTTGACTGATAAAACATTATTTGGGACTAAATCACCGTGGCAATGGAGCATAAATAGAGTTTCGTTTTTACTATCATATTCGTATAGTTTTAGGAGGGTATGGATCCTATCTTTTATTTCATTTATTTCTACCAAAAAGCTTTTTTGCTTGCATGTGAATAATTTTCTTTCTAGTTCTGTCAAATATTCTTCGCAACTTTTTTTAATTACTCCCATGGCTGCATATTGCTGAAACATAATATCTATAATATCAGGTGTATATTGAGACCAATTATAGAATGATATCGGTGCTGTTGGTTTTAAATATTTCCAAACTATATAAAAGTAGTTGTTTTGTAATACGCCACTCTTTATGATTGCAGGAACATGCTTAGGTATTGCATGGAACACTTTCTCTTCTATATCCAAAAAATCTGGTTCCGCCTCAATAGGAGTAAGAATTTTACACACCTGTTGATCGCTAAAGTTTACAAATACTGCACCATTAAGGGAGGGCATAATAACCAACTCTTTTTCAGAGCTTAGAGTATGGTAATTGGAAGATCGGCCGCGGAAGCGGTAAAATATAAAATATGGAAGTTTTAAACAAAATGCTGCTTTAGATATTATAGTGAAATTCTTTGTTAGCAAGCGTAAAGTTCGGAAATTAATATTATTCCAATACTGCTTAGTATTCCTGTCATAAAACAGTGGTTTATTATTACACCCTTTTTTTTCTGCTATGCTCGTTATAGATGAGAATAACTCTGGGAAACTATCCCCGAAAATATGATAAACATAGTTGTCAATCATCTCTTTTGACTTTAAACAAACTTCTTTTATGATTTTTTATTTTATAGTGAGGATATTCACCAGCAGCAAACTCTCCAATAATCTCAACCTTGCTATTGTTGCATGTCCTTTGTAGATAATCAGTTAACCATTTTTTTGCCGGTCGTGAATCATCAAAGGGCAAATCAAATTCATCTTTTACTTCTTCCTCGCCACTTTCAAAAAAGATGACGTTGTTTGTCTTATTCCAAATGTTTTGTAAAATATTGCTCGCTTTTTCTATTCCATACTCAAAAACCCAGTGATGCCAAATTGATAAACATAATGTAATGTCAGTTTCAGGGAGGATTGAAACATTATCTTCGTCAATTTTTAAATTGATAAAATTACAATTACCTATAAGTTCAGTGGGCGTAGCATATTCAGCAATTCTCAAATATTTACTATTACAGTCTATACCAATTGAATTTATCGCATATTCGGTACTGGCAGATATTGGAAAATATCCAACACAACATCCAAGATCCTTTAATGATATGTAGTTATCGTCTATGTGATATCGAATTTCCTGCCATCTAAGAAAACTAGCCTTCCCACGCAATCTTGCCTCATTAATTCCTTTCCAAGGGATTGGTTGATAGTCAAAATGTGGTTTATCCAAAATAAATTTAGTTGTATCTAACCTAAATATTAAATACTTTAAACTATCAATTAATCTTTCTCGGGTCCATTTTACCATTTTGCTATTCAAAACCAATCCTTTAATTAGTTCAGGGGTTGGGGAGGTTGTCCTAACAAAAAGAATTTGAATACAACACCAGATTATTGCTTTTTGGTCTTTTCAATAATCGCCAGGTATTTAGATAGTTAGAATACTGCGCAAAAAATTTATTGGAAGGGATTTCATTTAAAGGGTCGAGAAATATTCAATTGTCGATGCTTTCTTTAATGACCACCCAGTTTTTTTTGATTATCCAGGCAAGGTCACCGACAGCTCGCTTAATAAAAACAGCCAGAATAGTAAATATCTTGAAGGGTAGCCTAAGGAAGGTGGATACATCGGAATGTTTCAGCGAATTTAGAAACGCTTCAAGGAGAATATCCGTACGAATTTTTTGATAGGTTGCTCTGCCAATCCATTCCTTGTTCTTTTCAAGACACACTGCCTTGGTAAAAGACCGTTCGAGTACATATAGATAACTGAACATTTTATTATGGGAAGAGTGACCGTCCAGATTATAAATGCTCAAAACTTCATTGAGGTGATAACTGTCACCGCGGATGATCACCTCATCACAGAATGTAGCCGCCCCCAAAACCAGGTCGTTAAAACGACTTTGCTGAATCGCTTTTTTTGAGTAAGTGTGGCAGATTATCGCTCCTGCAAAATTGGAAGGGAAAAACCAGGTTTTAATCAGATCCTCACGAGATAGTCGGCAGCTGTAATTCAAGATACGAGCTACAGAGGTTCTGCCTTTTGTGTCTTTGTAAAGATAAGGCCAGGCAACAACTGATAAATTGCTGTTAGAGTTAAAAACATTTTCAACTTTTTCCACGCATTCGGGCAGTAGTTCGTCTCCCGTAAAAACGAACTTGATATACTCATACGGTGACTCGTCAAAAAGGTCGAGGCATCGGTTCCAGTTTCCAACCCGGCCTAGATTGCGGTCATTGACTACCAGATTGATGTTGTTGTATTGTTCCTGAAATTTTTCTACGATTTCTCTAGACGTATCAGTGGAACAGTTATCAACAACAAGAATTTCCGATTTAAGGGTCTGGTTGAGGCAACTGAGCAGCGTTCGAGCAATGAATTCTTCTGCATTGTAGACTGGAATGGCAATTAATGTTTTTGGCACGAGAACAACCCTTTTTTAAATTTCTTCACCCGCATCTTCCAATTTTTGAGGAGCTGTCTGCAAAGCAAGCAGATTGCTGAATTCAGAAAAGTTATTTAACAGCTCTTCATAGGTTCCCGAAGCCTTCATTGTCCCCTGGACCATGAAGTAGATGGTGTCACAGTTCCGGATAGTCGACAATCGGTGTGCAGATATAATAATTGTTTTATTTCCCTTCAGTTGATTGATGCTATACATAAATTCAGCTTCGGTTTTGTTGTCCAAGGCGCTCGTTGCTTCATCTAAAATGATGATTTGAGGATCAAGGTACAGTGCCCTGGCAATACCGATTCGTTGCAACTGACCGCCGGAAACTTTCACGCCAAACTCTCCGACCACCGTTTGATATCCTTCAGGAAGAGTTTGAATAAAACTATATAGTTGGGCAAGTTTGACAACCGCATCAATTCGTTCCATATCGATTTCCTCACCTTCAAAACCAAAAGCAATATTGTTTAGAATTGATGTGTCATAAAGAAAAACTCGCTGGGGAACATATCCGATATTATTTCTTAAGTTACACATCTGATCTTCTTCAACACGATTCCCATCGACATAAATGGCGCCATCTTTTAAAACGTTCAGGCCCAACAAAATATCAATCAGCGTTGTTTTTCCGCTGCCTGAAGCACCCACGAGGCCAATGGTTTTATTTTTTTGCAATTCGATTGAAAAATTTCGAAAAACTTCCAGACCGCGAGATTCGTAAATAAATGAGTGGATATCGATTTTAAGACTTTCATGAAGGGGCAACCGCTGTTTTTTATCAACAAAAAGATCTACGTGACTCAAGTCCTTCATTAATTCTTCTCGAGAACCGCCGGTTTCCCAGAACATGTTGTGGACCAGTTTAACGGTTCTTTCGGCGTGTTTCATGGTTGTGACTGAATTTAAGAGTTTTATCGCCGACGGCATCAGACGAAAAAAACCGGCAGCAAAAACGGCGATTACCGGAATAATTTCTTCGGTGGCCTTGCCCGTATAAACCATGAATATTAAGATCGATACGATTGAAACAAATGAAATCAGTCCAATCAGGTGATATTGCAACTGCTCAACAAGTTTGAGTTTTGCTTCGCTCATAAGGAACTTGTAATTGTATTCTTTGAATTTATTAAGGAAATAGTACTCATTGTTAAATATTTTTAAATCTTTTATTCCGTTGAAGTTTTGAAGGCTGTTTCGGCCCCGTTTTAATCCAAAAAACTCTTTTTCTTTTGAGCAGCGGACAATCTGTTTTTTTACCAGAAAAAAACTTAACGATAGAACTGTTGCAAAGCCGATGAAAAGAAACAGGGTCGCTTGAATGGCAACGAGCATAAACAGTCCGATAATCGCTAAAACAATGGTACACTCACTGAAAAACACCAAAGAGCTGTTAAAAAAAAATGCAAGCTGTGGTGCTTGACCCACTAGCATGTGATATAAGGAAGATGGCGGATGCTTTAAGAAAAAGGGGTAGCGGTTTGTAAGATTTGATCGGAGCAGACGGCACATAATATTATATTCAACCTGTTTAGCAGCGTGAATTCGCTTTTTGTCTGCAAAATAGGCAAATGATGTTTTGAAAATATAAACAATGATAAGAAAAAAGCCGATTTGTATTTCAAATTCATGGATAGAATCCGGGTTGAAAACCTGATAAACATATTGTAGATGTTCATTTTCTTCAATGATTTTTGGATTCATAATCAGAGAAAGAAAAGGCACTATCAAGCCAAGGGAAATAAATTCAGCAGCTGTAAGGCATAGGAGTAAGCCGACAACAAAGATGGCTGTTTTTTTATCTCTATCAGATAAGAGCGAAAAGAATTGCTGCAGCATAATTAAGAAACTCTATTTATGATTAATTTGTCGCGCAAGCTTTTACTGCCCATAGGATGCCATAAGAAAATGATTTGTCATGGGTGTCCGTATGTTTAAAAGCGGCTTAGCAAGTTAATACTATTGCTCGGGGATTTAGCGCCTTGACCTGTTTGCTCATTTCATTCTGATATGGGGATGCAAAGATCACCACGGCGGGTTGGATGTAATCGGCGATAATTTCGAATTCCTTCACTATCACTTTCGTTCCATACAAACGTTTTCCATTTTTATAATCTGAGTTGTCAATAACATTCGTTACCCGTTGTGTTATCTGATGAGACATCAAAATGGGGTACTGTGAAAGATGACTAGCGCCGGCAAGTAAAACTGCATCGAAGTGATGCTTTTGTGCTGCTGAGATCAGTGCATTTTCAGCCAGTTCAATAGAATGCTGCAGAGATTCTACCCACTGTAATAAAATTTTTTCGGCAGCAGAAGGGTTAAAGATTATAAAAGGCCGGTCGGTCCATTCGGTTTTCTTGAAATGAGCAAACACCGAATGATTTTCGAAATATTCAATCTCTATTTCTACCCGGCATAATTGCGCCAGATATCTGAGATGCTCCTCCATGGGATAATTGTTGTGTTCAGGTGTAATGGCATTCCAATATTTATTTTCTATCCAGTACTGAAAATTCGGTATGCTGATTAAGACACTGCCGTTTTTTTCCAGGCGATCCAGGGCACCTTTTAAAAACTTATTTAGGTTGTCGGCATGTTCAAATACATGGGATGCAATAATGATTTCGAACCGGTTCGAATCCATATGCTCCGGGAAACGTGCCTGAACATAGACTTCATTGTGTATCAATGCAAAGGGCAGCTCTGTTAACATGTCGCAATAGCAAACGGAATCAAATTCACATTGGATTCTGCGTACGATCGGATTGCTGGAAGGACCGATTTCCAGGACAGACGGCTGCTTCAAAAGATACGCCATTTTCCTCATACAAAAGGCCGCAAAGGTATCATGATGCCGCAACCAGATTCCCCCGATGGCTTCACTGTGAAGTTCAGCATAAGACAACTCGTCGAGATTGGCATCTGTAGTAATTAAACCGCAACGGATGCATTGGAGAGCCTTGTAGGATACGAAAATGTCTTCATCCCTTTTTTTTGTGCTGCAGCCTAAAAAAACCGGGACATCATCAAATGAAATCACCTGCTGGTGCTCCATCGATTCGCAAACACAGCACTCTTTACGGATAGATTGAATGTCAAGTGATGCTTTCACGAAGAAATACCTTTAGCTTTCTCCATTCCAATGGTTCGATGACGCAACATAATCCTCTTTTATCAGATTAAACAGCATACTTTTCCCAAGATAAAATAATAACATACTGTAAGGATAATGATGAAGTGCGGCAATATTGAGAAAGATAAGACTTGTAATGATCTCCATCCGGTCTAATTCATATCCCTTCATTACAAGATATTCTTTAAAATAATTTTCACATTCAACCAAGCTCTGCTTTCTTAAAAAATCGTAATTGACGATATTTAATCGACGATCAACGTGATATAGATCCTTGCCGATTAATTCGTGGGATATGATCAGGCCGTGATTCAATTTCGCCAGATCATAATAAACATCGCCATACTCAATGAGGCCGGCGAAATCCTGTCTCCAGTCGAGCAAAGTAAATGGTGTTCTTCCTTGTTCATTAATCAAGATATTTTCAAAATGAAGATCTCCATGAAATGCGGTCGGCATCCCCTCAGAGATATGATCCCAGTCGATCTTTTCAAGGATATTATACAGCTTTGGAATTTGCTGTCTGTTGATGATCTCCTGTGTATCGATCTGTTCAAACCGGGTAAAATACGCTTTAACCCGTTGGTATGTTTTTTCCTTGTAAAACGTCATGCAAATTTGTTTAAATTGTTTGTGTTGTTCTTCCGATAATTCTTTTTTTTCCCAAAATTCGTCCATCCAATCCAGAAAATATTCAAAATTAAATCTCTTCGGAGCTTTGGAAAATATTTTGCCTGGCACCATTTTATAGGTATACATGCTCTCTGAGCTGGAAATTATTCTGGGGACATAATTCCCTAGATAATCAGCCCTTTTTACACGGTTTTTGATAAAGTTACTGTCCGTTGAATATTTAATGACCATGTCGTTGACAAACCAGATAGCCTCATTGTCTTTTTCAAGAATATTCGGCTCTTCTTCAGATCTAAAATATTCTCGTGTTTTTTGCAGCGCATCTATATTTCCGGTATCAAACCAGGTAAAGGGCTTTGCCTCTATCTCTCTTTCAAGTAAAAACCTTAAGCCGTAGCTTTCACCGATTTCATATGCACCTTCATTTTTACCGTTTTCCATGGCCTCCCAGAATTCTTCATAATTCTTAATACCGGCCATACCGATGTATGCTTTTATATCCCCGGTGGCTCCTTTGCTGCATATTTCATAGACTTTATCGCCGTCTATACGTACGGATCGATACTGGCTGTTGTCTTCAGATTCGGCATATCCCATCCAATTTTCATCCGGATTGGGAATATCCTCCAGCACAATGGTATCGTTTGAACAGAAGATAAACGGGCATTGTAGATATTGTTTGGAAGATAATAGAGTATATCCCAACCCGGTGCCTTCCCCTTCGTATTTGTCGATTTCGATAAACTGAAATTCTCTGTCTGGATGGGCCAGTTGGAGATATTCTCTAACGCTTTCTTTCTTATACCCCAGGGGTACCACAATGGTGATATCTGTCGGAAATTTTTCAATGATATGAGAGATAATCGGCTTATAGGCAACCGTTACCAGCGATTTGTTAATGTATCTGGAAAAGCCTTCCAGCCTGCTTCCTTTGCCGGCGGTCGGTATAACGATTTTGTAATCAAACATGATTATTTCCTTTGGTAATCATCTTCAAGTCGAACCACGTCATCCAGTTCAGGGGTCGATGCTTCAAGATAGACGCTGTCTTCCACGGCTTCCATTCTGTGTATTTGATGTTTATCTATCGTTAAAAAATCGTGGGGCTTCATAATGATTTCTTCAAGCGATTGCATAGAATTGCCTACAATAATTTTTAGTTTGCCGGAAAGCAGATATACGGTTTCAACCTTCTTTTGATGATATTGCATGCTGCACCTGTGTCCTTTATTCATGGTCAATCGTTTGGTCATATACCTGTCATTTTGCTCCAGCAGTTCTTCTTTTCCCCACGGTTTATCGATAACTTGCATCTCTACCTCATTTTAGATCATGTTAAAAAGCTGTACATACCTCATCATTGAGGCTTTAATGTTTTGTTGCAGATATCCTTCCAGGTCAATATTTTTTGCTGTCAAATCTCTGTCGGTTTTATTTTTCATTTCAATAACTTCAGGGTGTGAAAAGATATAGTGCCCGCTGATTATCGCTTTTTCGAGGTCGCTGGAGGTCGTCTCTTCCAGCATCCATTTTTCCCATTTTTTTGACTCCAGAGCGATTTCAACAAACCGATCAAACGCTTTCTGGTGTCCGTGGGTCTTTAGAAGGTACAGAAAAGATTTTGTTTCGGCGACACCGAATTCCGGGGCCACGTTTGAGGCATGAATCCCGAGAAGGGGTCTTAGGGCGAGCGCCTGATTACTGAGATAATCCGTGTTATGTTCCTTCATCATTATCCCATGTCGGTTGCACACTTCCAGGGTTCTTTCCAGATGATACAAGGGCAGCTTCTTTTCTTCGGAGATATTATTTTGAAAGGTACCGACATTTTTCATCTCTTTGACTTTTGTGCCGGTTTGAGCGACCACAAACGCAGGTTTTGGAACTCCATTTCGAGCACAGAATTCTATGGTTTTGCTAACAAAAAATTCAAACATATCAAAATTTTGACCATAACCGTTCTGCTCCTCAGTCCCCAGTTCCACTTCAATCTTACGACTATGTTTATCAGCAACCTCCACACAAAAGCTGTAAAGCTCAAAAAGTCTATCCAGTATTTTTATCAAATCAAGGTTTTCATTTTGTATGGGGATGCTCGGGTCAATATGAATAAGTTGAAGCCCGGAAAGGATATCGATTTCAAAAGAGCGTTTGGCGGATTCCATGGCGGTTTCAAGATCCATGTTTTGCGATGTTTCCACATTGTTTTGCCAGGGCCCGCCATGATCTCTGGCCATAAACACTTTATTCGCCTTTTTGGATTTCACATAGTCGCTGAAGGCCTGGGTTGTAAAAGGTTCCACATATCCGCCTCCCAAAAAATCAGCATCTATCTGCCGTCTGCTGGCGATCAAAACAATGGGGATGTCCAGTTGCTTTGAAATTTCGATACTTACATCGATGCAATTTTTGCTCATGGGCCCCACACACAACTGCGTGCATCTTCTCTTCTTAATGAAATTCTTTAGAATCTTCATGCTGTCCACAAGCCGCTCAGCTTGATTTGTTTGTCGGGCAATTTGTCGGGATCGTAGGGGTTAAAAAACTTTTCCAGTATATGCAGACTTGCTTCTGCCACCGCCCGTTCACTGCCATTTCTTTTTGTCACAAAATGCGCCGTTTTTTTGGCATATTCATCGGCGTTTGCCGTGGCGATTGCGTAGCCAACTTTTTTAAAAACGTAGTGGTCGAAAATTCCATCGCCCATATAGATCGTCTTCTCTGGATCCCACAGTTGTCTGATCCAGTCGATTCGTTTTACGGTACTGACCAACGCCAGAGGTTTTTTCATGTCTTTTTCGATTCGTGCTCGTGTTATTTCAAACCCCCGATGGTCACCGGTGACAAATTGAATGAATAAGTACGGCTCCAACAAACTGAGCGCATCATGATCGTCGGGACCGAAGATCTTCATTATTTTTCCGCTTTTTGTGTAATACATCTTCCCGTCCGTCATGACGCCGTCTACATCCAGAATAAATATTTCCGGTTTTGTGCCCACTGTTAATCCTTTACTTGAGCCGTGCCTGCCTTCGCCCCGAGAGCTTTGCACAACCCCTAAATTTTAGTCAAAATTATTCTCTTTTTCAGGATT